>JBDSZD010000169.1:0-2403 GCA_039925325.1 Sphingomicrobium sp. | reverse complement strand
CAGCGTCCGACATGTCCGGCGCCATGAAGCGGCCGCCGGGCTTGAGGTCGGCGATGATCGGGGTGGCGCGCGACACTTCGTCGAATATGTCGATGTTGAACCGGTCTTCGCCGATCCCAGCCTCGCGTGCGATGGCGAGCAAATGGAGGACGAGGTTGGTGGATCCGGCGGTGGCGGTGCCGGCAACAGCGGCGTTGCGCAGGCTTGCCGGGGTGATCAGGCTGCGCGCGTTGCGCTTCTCGCGCACCGCTTCGACCAGCCAGCGGCCGGCCTCGGCGGCGGCGTCGCCCTTACGCGGGTCGACGGCGGGAATGTCGTTCAGCCCCATTGGGGAGAGGCCGAGGAAGCTCATCGCCAGCGCCATGGTGTTGGCGGTGAATTGTCCTCCGCACGCGCCCGCGCCCGGGCAAGCCGCTTTTTCGACCTTGTCGAGTTGCGCATCGTCGATCTCGCCCGCGCTGTGCGCTCCGACGGCCTGGAACACGTCCTGGATGGTGATCGCCTTGCCGTCGACATGGCCGGGCATGATCGACCCGCCGTACAGAATGACCGACGGCAGATCGAGCCGCGCCGCCGCCATCGCCGCCGCCGGAATGGTCTTGTCGCAGCCGACCAGGAACAGCACGCCGTCGAGCATATGACCGGAAACGGCGAGCTCGGCGCTATCGGCGATCACTTCGCGGCTCATCAGCGATGCGCGCATTCCCGGGGTGCCCATCGAAATGCCGTCAGTGACGACGATGGTATTGAAGTCGATAGCGGTCGCGCCCGCTTCTTCGATCCCGCGCTTCGCATGCTCGGCCAGCAGGCGCAGATGCATGTTGCACGGGGTGACAGTCGACCAGGTGTTGACGATCGCGACCATCGGCCGCGCCATTTCCTTGTCGCCATATCCCGCCGCCCTGAGCATCGCGCGCGCCGGAGCGCGGGCCGGTCCTTCGACCAGATAGCGCGATGGCAGATCGGCGGCAGGCGGAGTCTGTGTCATTTGGGATCCAGTTTGATATCGTTCGGGCGAATGATGCACCGCACCACGAGCGCAGCGAGAATCTCGCCTAATGCGATTTTCACTTGCTCGCAAACCCGTTTCGGCATAGAAAGAGGATGAATGGGATCCCAAATGGGGCTCAATTATCGCTTAGAGCAGGGAAGCAGGGTTAGTGCTGGTCGTATCGTCTCCGATCGTACCGAGCAAAACTGCAGGGCAGCGTGCCCTGCGGGTAATCCTTCTTGCCGATGTGCTTATTAACGTCCGGGAGGGCGGGGCCTAGCTCTGAGACGGTCAAGTGACCAAGTTTCAGGCCCCTCGCCCCAAGACGGAGCGGGGGGTTTTCTTTTGCGCGACGAAGGAGAATCCAGTTGGAAAAGATTTATACGGGCAGCGACGCTGACCTGAACCATTTGCAGAATGGCACGATGGCGGTCGTCGGCTACGGCAGCCAGGGGCGCGCCCATGCGATGAACATGCGCGACAGCGGTCTCGACGTGATCGTCGGCGCCCGCTCGGGCGGCCCGGCCGAGCGCAAGGCCCGCGCCGACGGCTTCAACGTTGTGTCCATCGACGAAGCTGTGAAGGCTGCGTCCCTCGTCGCGCTGCTGACGCCGGATCTGGCGCACAAGCAGGTTTATAACGAGCAGATTGCCCCGAACCTGCGCGCCGGCGGAACCTTGGTCGTCGCTCACGGCTTCTCAGTTCTCTACAAAGAGATCGCGCCGCGCGAAGACATCGACGTCGTGCTGGTTGCGCCGAAGGGTCCGGGCGACCTCGTCCGCCGCGAATATGAGATCGGCCGCGGCGTCCCTGCTCTGTTCGCAGTTCACCAGGATTCGACCGGCTCGGCCCGCGACCGCGCTTTGGCTTATGCCAAGGCGATCGGCGGAACCACCGGCGGCGCGATCGAGACCACGTTTGCCGAAGAAACCGAAACCGATCTGTTCGGCGAGCAGGCCGTGCTGTGCGGCGGCGCGACCGAGCTGGTGACCGCCGGCTACGAGACGTTGGTCAAGGCCGGCTACAAGCCCGAAGTCGCTTATTTCGAGTGCCTGCACGAGCTAAAGCTGATCGTCGATCTGCTCTACGAGGGCGGGATCGCGAAGATGCACGCTTTCATTTCCGACACCGCCAAGTACGGCGACCTGGTGTCCGGCCCGCGCGTCATTAACGATGAAACCCGCGCGCGCATGCAGGAAGTTCTCGAGGACATTCAGAGCGGCAAGTTCGCCCGCGCCTGGATCGACGAGAATGCCGGCGGCCGTGGCAATTACGACGCGATGATGGCGGCCGATCTCGATCAGCCGATCGAGAAGACCGGCGCGCGTCTGCGTCAGTACATGGCCTGGTTGCAAACTGCGCCAGAGTCGAAGGCGGCCTGACCGTGGCGGCCGTCGGGGCGAGCAGGATCG
>JBDSZD010000168.1:0-5027 GCA_039925325.1 Sphingomicrobium sp. | reverse complement strand
AGGTCGTTGACGGTGAGCTGCACGTCCTCGGCCATATTGGCGTCGGCCCCGGACGCCGCATCGATGGATGTCGTATCGTTGCTGGAAATCGATTCCGCGGTGAGATTCTGGACGGCGGCCGAGTTCTGGCCGGTCGATTCCTTCGCGCCGCAACCGGCAAGGCAGAGGGCGGTGGATGCAGTCAAAACCAAGAAGCGCATATATCCTCCTCCACAAAAAAGAGACTGCCGGCGCGAGCCGACAGTCTCTTTGAACCCGGCGACGACTCCGCGAGGGAGCCGTCATCCAAATTACATCGCGTTGGTGTCAGCCGCGTTCGTGTCCACGTTCGCATCAGCGTTCATGTCCATGTTGGCGTCCATCGCCATGTTGGCGTCAACAGCATTCAGGTCCGTCATGTTGGCGTCGGTGACGATCGTGTTTGCTTCGATCGTGTCGACGTTCAACGTATTGTCTGCGGCTTCGTTGCTGCTGCAAGCAGAAACCGCCAGGGCCGCACCGGCGACCAGGATAAGAGCACGCATTCAAAACTCCCTATTTATAAGATCTGGAGCGGTAGCCCCGCTTCGCAAATCACGCGCACCTTAGTCTGAAGCATCCGACTCCATCAAGACTCTTTGTCATAATGGGCCAACCCCCTGATTAAATGATGGAAAGATCCCTTCAGGGCCGAATCTACGCGCGCCATCGGCGTTTCTTTCCCAAGCGCGGACAGGCTGGTGACTCCGAATTCCGCGATTCCGCACGGAACGATGCCGGAAAAATGGGTGAGATCAGGTGAAACATTGACCGAAAAGCCGTGCAGCGTAACCCAGCGTTTGATGCGGATGCCAAGCGCGGCGATCTTGGCTTCTTCGGCGCCCTCTCCAGTCCAGATGCCGATTCGGCCGGGCGCGCGGTGCGCGGTGACTCCGAGTTCGGCAAGCGTGGCGATAATCCAGCCTTCCAGCGCGTGCACGAAGCGCCGTACGTCCTTGCCCCGCTTTTCAAGGTCGAGAATCAGATAGCCAATGCGCTGGCCGGGCCCATGGTAAGTGTAGCGCCCGCCGCGGCCTGCTTCGTAAACCGGCAGGCCGAGCGGGTTGAACAATTCCGCCGAGTCGGCGCTGGTGCCCGCGGTGAACAAAGGCGGATGTTCGAGCAGCCACACGCATTCAGCCGCAGTGCCGGCCCGCACGGCCGCGGCGCGCTGTTCCATGAAGGCGAGCGCCTCTTCATAGGGCACCAGTCCCTCGCTCGTGCGCCATTCAATGCCGTCGAAGTCTGTCACTGCGGCGAAATGGCCCCTTGCGCAGGCAGGGGCAAGGCGATTGCGCACAGCGGGCAGCCACAGCATAAGCCGACGATCATTGTCGGGGTTGGTTTATGGTCAGAGCGTCGCTTTCAAATGCCTGGGACGAAACGCGTGCGATCCTGGCGCGCGACGGCCGCTTGCTTGCGAGCGTCGCGCTTGCGCTGATGGTGTTGCCGGGGATGGTCGCGGACCTGTTCCCGCCACCACCGACCGAAGGAGCCTTGCCACCGCTCGGGCCCTGGACCTGGCTGATGCTTGCAACCTTTGTGCTGGCAGCGATCGGGCAACTCGCAATCATCCGCCTGGCGCTGGGAACGCGAATCAGCGTCGGCGATTCGATCGGACATGCGATGCGACGCGCCCCAGTGCTGATCTTAGCGTCGATCATTTGGGCGCTGCCGTTTGCGATTCTGCTTGCCGGCCTCGGCACGCAGATGGGCGACGACCCGAAGGATATGCCGCCCGGAGTCGCGCTTGCGGTCCTGCTGCTGGTTCCGGTCTTCCTGTTCTTTGTCGTGCGCCTGATTCTTATTTCTCCGGTTGTGAGCGCAGAGGCAGTTGGACCGATCGAGGTCCTAAAGCGCAGCTGGACGCTGACTGCGGGCAATTGGTGGCGGCTGTTCGCGTTCCTGATACTCTACCTCGTCACACTGATGGTCGTCGCGGGCGCGGTCAGGTCGATCTTCACGGTGATTGCCAAGCTCGTGCTCGGCGGAGTCGAGCCGATGACGATCGGGGGATTGCTCGTGTCTGTAGCGAGTCAGCTTGCTAGCGCCGCCGTCGCCGTCGTGTTCGCGGTGATGCTGGCGCGGATTTACGCGCAATTGGCCGGCGCGGGAAGCAATCGGGCGAGCGTGCCGAAGACGGCCGACTAGGGTCTGTTTCGGCTTGCTTGCTGCGGTGCCGGCCCTCACCCCCACCCGGCCAACCCATTCAGTGTATTCTATGGGTTGGCCGGGTGGGGGTGAGGGCTGGCACAGCCACTTGAAACAGACCCTAAGCCCAGCGCGCGAGCGGGGGCAAGCTCATCAGGATCGCGTCGATATTGCCGCCGGTCTTGAGCCCGAACAAAGTGCCGCGGTCGTAGAGCAGGTTGAACTCGACGTAGCGGCCACGGAACTCGAGCAGTTCGCGCATGTCGTCGTCGGTGTATGCGGCGTTCGCGCGCAGCCGGACGATTTTCGGGAAGATGTCGAGCAAGGCCTCGCCGACATCGCGAGTGAAGGCGAAATGCGCGTCGAAATGGCCTTCGAGATGGTCGTAGAAGATGCCGCCGACACCCCGCGCGCGGTGGCGGTGGGGAAGCCAGAAATAGTCTTCGGCCCACTTGGAAAAGCGCGGATAGAAAGTCTGGTCGTGCGCCGCGCACGCCGCGCGCAGGCGAGCGTGGAAGGCGTCCGTGTCCTCCGGATTGGCAATGGCAGGGTTCAGATCGGCTCCGCCGCCGAACCAGCGTTTGGTGGTGCACAGGAAGCGCGTGTTCATGTGGACGGCCGGGACCTGCGGGTTGGCCATATGCGCGACTAAGCTGATCCCCGTGGCGAAGAAGCTGGGGTCTTCGTCCGCGCCCGGGATCGAGGCGGCAAACTCCGGGGAGAAGGTGCCGCCGACGGTGGACACGTTGACCCCGACTTTTTCGAATATCTTGCCGTTCATCTGCCCGCGGACGCCCCCGCCGCCGGGACTTCCTTCGGGATCGGTGCGGTCCCAAGGGGTATAGATGAAGCTCGCGTCCGACCCCGCTTCACGCTCGATTGCTTCGAACTCGGCGCAGATGCGGGTGCGCAGCGATTCGAACCAGCTCCGCGCCGCCTGCTGTTGATCGTCGAGGGGCTTCATTCGGGTAATTCTCCGGTCTGGCGGAGTGCTTCGGCTAAAGCGATGGCGGCCGACGTTGCAAGGTTAAACGAACGCACTTCGTGCCGGATCGGAATGCGGACGCGGGCATCGCATGCGGCGGCGACCTGCGGTGGAACGCCACCGCTTTCCTTGCCGAATATCAAAATGTCGTCGCGTTGGAAGGCGAAGTCGTAAGCGGACGCACTGCCCTTGGTCGTGAGCAGGATCAGCCGGCCCTGCGGCTGCGCGGCCCTGAATGCTTCGAAGCTAGCGTAGCGGCTGACGTCGACATGATCGATATAGTCCATCGCCGTCCGCCGCACGCGCCGATCGTCCCACACAAAGCCCATCGGCTCGATCAAATCGATCGGGACACCGAAGCAGGCGCCGAGGCGAAGGATGGCGCCGACATTGCCCGCGATTTCCGGTTCGAACAGCGCGATCCGCATGGCGCAATCATCCGTTGGCATGATTCTTTCCTGTTGATGCACATCGGCAGCAAAATACACGCATTGGACGTGCGTTGACCCTTGGTCGAGGGTCACTTTCGCCGGGCCATTGCAGCCGCGCGACCGCCCTTCTCTGGACCGGAACCGGAACAATCGCCGCGGGCCAATTGTTTTATTTTGCCCTTCGTCGACAAAAGGATCGGTTCGAGGGCATCCGAGTAAAGGAGATCCCGATGCGTAATTTGACCACAACCCTCTTGCTCGCCACTGCGTTGGCGGGGATGTAACACGGTACGCGGAGTGGGCGCGGACGTCGCCTCAGTCGCCGACGCGTTCGATCCAGCTCGCACGTACACCGCTTGCGGTACATATGGGATGGTGGACCAGAACAACGACGGCCGCATTTCGAGAGCCGAATATGACGCCTATCGTGCGGGTTCCTATCGTTCCTGGGACGCTAACGGCGACGGCAGGATTAGCCAGGCCGAATATGCCAATTGCTGGTACGGCGGTGGCTTCTATTCGAGGTATAACCAGGCGGCTTACCAGCCCAGCTACAGTGTGTTCGACACTAATCACGACGGCTATCTGAGCTCGAGCGAATATTACAGCGCTAGTGCGTGGCCCGGCCTGGACCGCAACGGCGACGGCGTCGTCGATAGCAGTGAATGGTCGTGGTGACGCGGCTCGCGTGAACCGCTATTCCCAGGTGAGCGCAGTCGGGGTGGTGTTTCGACCTCATTATCCCTTGGCCCTGTGTCTTTGATCGTTACGTGAGGCAGGCTGGTCCTCGTGGCTGAGCTGCGGCAGATCGCCGCGATACCAACGGGGCGGCCTTCGTCTCGTTGGTGTTCGCGGAGAAGAGGCGCATTTAGCTTTGTTTGCTAGGCTCCCACATTGATCGGACGAACCTCTTAGTTTCTTCGTCACGCAGGCCGGTTCACAGGGTTTTGCGACACTTGGACCAACGCGCGCACGACAGCCCCTTGGCAGTGGTTGAAGTGGCGGCTATCAGGCGCGCCAATCGCACCGGGGCCTACCGGAGCGGCCTCGCTGCATGCCGGTCCGGCCATGCGGCACTATTTGAATTGCAAGGGTGAGCATGGCCACGCTGGAACAGTCCACAGAGGGTCCCCACAGCGCGGGTGTGGAGGAGGGCGGCGTCCGTCGCCGGGACTTCCTCAACGTCGCTGCGGTCAGTTTTGCGGGCGTTGGCGCGGTTGCGGCGATCGTGCCGGCAGTGGTGCAGATGGCGCCTTCGGCCGACGTGCTCGCGCTGGCATCGACCGAAGTCGATATTTCAAAGATCCTGCCCGGTCAGGCGATCAAGACCGTGTGGCGCAAGCAGCCGGTGTTCATCCGCAACCTCACGCCGCAGGAGATCAAGGCCGCGAATGCCGTGCCCGTGAGCTCGCTTCGCGATCCGCAGTCGCTGGCCGAGCGGA
>JBDSZD010000167.1:0-2843 GCA_039925325.1 Sphingomicrobium sp. | reverse complement strand
GCGATCGTCGCCTGCGATCTGGCCGAAGTCATCGGCACTGCAATCGCCCTGCAATTGCTGTTCGGAATTCCACTGGTGTGGGGGGTGTGCCTGACCGCCCTCGACGTGTTGCTTATCCTCCTGCTTCAGCAACATGGCTTTCGAAAGCTCGAAGCGTTCATCATCGCGCTGCTGGTCATCATCGCGGGCTGCTTCGCGTTCGAACTGGCGCTGTCGCAGCCGAGTATCGCCGCAATCGCCGGCGGGCTGGCCCCGACCACCGAGATCATCAGCAATCCGGCGATGCTTTATATCGCCATCGGAATCCTCGGCGCGACGGTAATGCCGCACAACCTCTATCTCCATAGCTCAATCGTCCAGACCCGCCGCATCGACCCCTCACCCACGGGCAAGCGCGAGGCGATCCGGTTCGCGACCATCGACAGCACAATTGCGCTCAGCCTCGCTTTGTTCATCAACGCTTCGATCCTGATCCTGGCTGCGTCCACCTTCCACGTTGCCGGGCGCACCGACGTTGCCGAAATCCAGCATGCCTATGAATTGCTGACGCCGATGCTTGGGGTCGGCATGGCCAGCACATTGTTCGCCGTCGCGCTGCTGGCGTCGGGCCAGAATTCGACCATCACCGCGACGCTCGCCGGGCAGATCGTAATGGAAGGGTTCCTCGACATCCGCTTGCCGCCGTGGCAGCGCCGACTGATCACGCGGCTGCTGGCGATTGTCCCGGCGGTGATCGTCGCCAGCATTTACGGGATCAGCGGGACGGCGAAGCTCCTTGTGCTGAGCCAGGTGATCCTCAGCCTGCAATTACCGTTCGCGGTGGTGCCGTTGGTCAAGTTCACCAGCGACCGGGAAATGATGGGCGGCTTCACCAACCCGGCCTGGCTCAAGGCGGCGGCGTGGATCATTTCCGCCACCATCATCGGCCTCAACCTCAAGCTGCTATCGAGTGTTGCCGGACTATGAACGGTTAAGCGTCGGCGAGGTGTCGGCGCTCCCGACGGACGGGTAGGGACATGACGCGCCGGTCTGAGGTTTCGTCGTTCTCGGCATCCTCCAGTCGCCGCCACCCGTCGCGGCCGAGGCGTTCCATCGGTTTGAAGCCGGTCTTATAGGCCATCCGCGGGGAGCCATCGACCCAATAGCCGAGATAGACGTAGGGCAGTCCCGCGCGTGCCGCGCGGATGATATGGTCGAGGATGATGAAAGTGCCGAGGCCTTTGCGCGCTTTCGGCCCGACATCGAAGAAACTGTAGATCATCGACAGGCCGTCGCTTTGCTGATCGCTCAGGCACGCGCCGACGAGCTTGCCCGGCCGACCATCGACCGAAGGCTCGCGATATTCGATAACGAAGGTGCGGACCGGCGTTTGTTCAACCATGTCGGCGAAATCGCTCTCGTCCATTTCGGCCATCCCGCCACCCGGATGGCGCTGCGCCAGATAGCGGCGCAGCAGCGCATATTGCTCTTCGGTCGTCCACGGCTTGCAGGCGGTGACTTCGAGGTCGGCGTGGCGGCGCAGAAGCTTGCGCTGAGTCGCGGTCGGCTCGAACTCCGCTGCGATCGCGCGGACCGACACGCAAGCGGAGCAATCGATGCAGCTGGGGCGATAAGCAACGGATTGGCTGCGGCGAAACCCGATTCGCCCGAGCGCTTCGTTGAGCTCGCCCGAGTGGCGGCCGTTCAGCTCCGTGAACACCTTCCGCTCGACCTTGCCCGGGATGTAGGGACAGGGGCTCGGGTTGGTTACAAAGAACTTGGGGAAGCGAAATGGGGCGCTCACCCGGCCACCTTTCTCACATGGTTACGAAACTCTTTATGAGGCCGGTAAACGCGGATGAAAAGGGTTGGAGCCGGGAAAAGAGGGTTAATGTTCGCACTGTCCCGGAGTGGGGCGGTTTTGGGCGGCAGAATCAGTTACTTGGCTAATCGAGCAACCCCCGTTCAACGCGGAATCCGATGCCTTCGAGCAGGGTCACGAGATAGTCGATTGCACCAGGGTCGCGGGCCTCGCACTCAACCTCGACGATCGCATCCTTGGCCGGCAGGCGGCTGAAGATTCGGCTGTGGTTGATCTCGATGATGTTGACCTTGGCCGCCTCGAACTCCGCAGCGATCGCGGCGAGCGCTCCGGGGCGATCTTCGACCGCGATGTGGAGGCGCGCGATGCGCCCGCTGCGGACAAGATCGCGGACCAGGACATTGGCAAGCAAATGGGTGTCGATATTGCCGCCGCACAACACCGTCCCGACCTTGCGCCCACGAAACCGGTCCTTGTGCGCAAGCATTGCGGCAAGCCCCGCGGCCCCGGCGCCTTCAACGACGGTTTTCTCAATGCCTACCAGCATTGCCACAGCCTGTTCGAGATCGCGTTCCGCAACCAGCAATATCTCGTCGACCAGGCCCTTCAAAATTCTCGCAGTCAACTCGCCCGGCGTCTTGACCGCAATACCTTCGGCGAGGGTGTCACCGCCGAGCGGCATTGTGCTCCCTTCAAGGGCACATTTCATTGACGGATACAGCGCCGCCTCGGCGCCGAACAAGGCGATTTTCGGGTTGATGGCGCGCGCTGCGATTCCCATTCCCGACATCAGTCCGCCACCACCGATCGGGATGCACAATGTGTCGAGTTGGGGCGCGTCTTCAAGCATCTCGAGCGCGATGGTCCCCTGCCCGGCAATCACCTGCGGATCGTCGAACGGGTGGATGAAGACCAGGCCTTTCTCTGCCTCCAGTTCGCGCGCTTTTGCATAAGCATCGTCGAACATGTCGCCGTGAATCACGACGTCCGCGCCGTGCCCCTCGGTCTGCGTGATCTTCACCAGCGGAGTCGCGTCCGGCAT
>JBDSZD010000166.1:0-3125 GCA_039925325.1 Sphingomicrobium sp. | reverse complement strand
ATTTGCAAGAAGGCCTTCGATGCTGACGTTCAGCCGTCCAAATTTCGTCAGCATTTGCGCGCGCACGGCGGTACCGCCGGTCGTCTCCTTCGCGGCCGACACCTGTACCAGCGCTTTCCCGAACGATCTCCGGACCGATCCTTCTAGAATCGTTACCTTTTCGTCTCCGATGAGCATCATGCGCGCGAGTGCGCCCGCCGAAGTTCGTTCGTCGAGCCCATGTTCGAGCGAAAATGTAGCTTGAGACCGCGCCTCGAGTGCGCCGTCCGGAGGCCGCTCAAGCGGCGCAAGGTCGCGTCCGGGCTGGTTGACCCCGGCCCAATACCAGGTCTGACCGGGCGGGACATTGTCCTGGCCGACGTTGATCACCTCATCGCGGGTACGGATCTGCCCCTGCGGGCCGTACATCACGATGCTGATCTGGTTTTCGCCGTACAGCAGTTGTACGTCGTCGAACGCATAGCGCTGGTCTGTGCTCGGCTTGGCGAAGGCGAGCAGCTCGCCGTTGCGGTAGATTTCCGCCTCCCACCCGGCCGGCAAGCTGCCCTCGAACCTCGTTCGGTCGAACGCCGCGCGGGCAATCAGCGGACGGTTGGTGACGATGGCGCCGCGTCCAGACCGCGGACTGCCGCTCAACCGGCTGTCGAACGCAGCGACGTCGCCGACCGCAAAATGCGTGGCGTTCAATGGCCCAAGCAGCCCGCCCTCGGGGTCGGAGCGATAGGCATGGAAGCGCGCGATGCTTGGACGGCCGCGATCATTGGTCGAAAGCTGCGCATCATAGGACAAATGCGCGATTTCGCCGGCCGCGAGAACCGACGTCCGACGATCGACTCTGACGCCGTCTCCTGCGCGATAGGTCGCCCCGGCGCTAACAACGAAGTCGAGCGCGGGCGCCCGCCACATCCGATACGGAAGGCGGACTTGGGGCAGACCGTCGAGATCGAATTTCGCCGGCTTGATCTGGGCCGCGCGGCGTTGGCGTTCCATCGCCAGCTCGACCGGCAATTTCGCTTCGGACTCGAGCAGCACAACCGAGCCTGACGTCATGGTTTTGACGCCGATTCCGAACCAACGGCCGAGCGCCTCGGCCTGGACACACCATCCTTCGGGCGTTTCGTGGATCGTCCCCGGCGCGATGGTCTCGATCTTGTCGCGGTAGCGAATCGCCATCCCCGCATAATCGATGTTGATTCTATTGGATTCCTTGAACGCCCAACCGCTTGCGGTCTTGCTCGTCAGGTCGAGCTTCATGGGCACATCGAGGGTGGTAAGAAAGTCGCCGAACACGATGCAGGCGCCGTTCGGCGTATTATAGCCGCGAACGCCGTCACCGAGCCGCAGTTGCCTGATGTTGACGTCAAGAAGAAATTGTTCGTCTGCCTGCGCGGTCCACTTTTCGCCGATCGGCTTGTCAGAAGCAGCGCCGACCGCGCTGGCGATCCCCAGAGCGGCGAGCGTGGCAGCCTTGCAAAGCCATCTCACCAGCGGGCCCATTGCCCTGAAAGCCTAGTTCAGGCCGTCCGTTACCGCAGGACTGTCTTGGTTTCGGCAATCGTCCGCGTACCGTCCCCGTAGGTTTCGACATATTGGACAGTCACCGGTCCGCTCAGCTGACCTTTCATCGAATCGTCGACCGGAATGGAAACCTGGCGAGCGCCGATTTCCTTATAAACCGCGACGGCGCGCTGGATCGCGATCGGATCCTTCAGTCCTGCTTTCAGCACGCGGACTTCGCCGAACGTCGATCGGCTTCCGGAACGCGTGAGATCGAGGGCCACCGCGGGCTTTCCGTCCCGCGTTGCAAGTCGGACGTTGGTAATTCCGGCCGTGGCATCGAGATTGCCGAGACGCACGATGACGGGAATGGTCACCCCGTAGACCGGGGTCAGGTTGAAACTCAGTCCCTTGGGCTTGTCTGCCGTCTGCGCGGCGATCGGCGTTGCAGGCGGGATCGCGCGAAACAGCATGTGAACGCGATATTCGCCATCCGGCAGGCCCTGCGGCGGGCGGGCCGAGATACGGATCGACTGCGGCTGGCGCGGCGGCAAGGTGATACGGCGCGGGGCATAGACGATCATGTCCTGGACCAGCTTGTCCTCCGCAGTGGGTTCGGAGACCTCCACAAGATCGCCCTCCCGAGTCATTCGGCGGAACTCGACCGACACGCGGTAGGTCGCCGGCTCGTCACCGATGTTGTTGAGAATGATTTCCGCCCCGCGGCGGCCATCCAGCACGATCCGGGTCGGAGCAACCAGCAAGTCTCCGATGCCGGCCGCGGCAGGGGATGAAATCAATGCCGTACCCAGGAGAGCAGCGGTGGTAATTTTGGTGGCGATGGTCATGTTCGGTCCCCCGAAGGTTGGCTCCGTTTTGGAGTGATCCCCTCGCTTTTGCGCCGGAATGGTTTATTTTCGGTCAACCAATCCTGGAGAGCGGAAATAAAAAGGGGCCGCCGATGCCGGCGACCCCCTTCATCCCCGCGAAATTCGCGAAATTCGCACGACTTAATAGTCGACGGTTACGTTGAAGATGCCATTGTAAGTGCCGTCGGTGGTCGTGTCCGAAACAGTGATCGCGCCACCGAGCGAAAACTCCGTACCCAAAGCGCCGCTGTTCCCGAGGTTCATCGTTCCGGGATTGCTGGTCGTCAGCAGGAGCGTCTTGGTCGGGTCGTTAGCATTTGTCATCGTAACATCGCCGGCGTTGATCGTGACGATCTGATTGTTGGTGCCGGTTACCTTGTACTTGGCTACCTGATACGCCCCGGAGCAGGTCACGTTGGCGTTGGCGCAAGACCATACACCGGCGTGGGTAAGGCTGACGGTCGCGGTGTACGCGCCGGCACCGGCGAGCAGGATTGTGCCGAGGCTGAGATCCTGAGTCGCGACGAGCGTCAGCGGCTTGACGATCTTCGCGGATGCCTTGGCGTTGTTGGCCGCGCCACCGGTCGGGCCAACCGGCGCGGCTGTGGCGGGAGTCGCGGTCAGCGACAAAGCAGCAATAGCCGCAGTCAGGTGCAGAAATTTGGTCATGAAAGTGTCCCCACTGGTCCAAAAATGAGCGGGTGCCCCGAGCGTGCGGAGGACATCCGTGACGCCTCCATTAACCGCTTGCGCTTACGG
>JBDSZD010000165.1:0-5191 GCA_039925325.1 Sphingomicrobium sp. | reverse complement strand
CCGGTCAGCACGCGGATGCGGTTCTTGCGCATCTTGCCGGCGGTATGCCCGAGGATTTCATGACCATTTTCGAGTTCGACACGAAACATCGCGTTGGGCAGCAGCTCGACCACCTTTCCACGCATTTCCAGAAGCTCTTCCTTGGCCAAACCTTATCCTCGCGATGTGATGAAAAGACGAAAAGTCGCGGTCCCTTACTCCGTGGGCCGCGAAAAGGGAAGCGAAGGGAGTCAGTTGGACTCCCTCCAGAGATAGCCCGCTGCGGTAGCGCCGGGCGGGGTCGATCTCGAGCGTGAATCTATTTAGTGCGTGCCGCCCGCCAATGCCGCAAGGAGAAGCAAAGCAACAATGTTGGTGATCTTGATCATCGGATTGACGGCCGGACCGGCGGTGTCCTTGTAAGGATCGCCGACAGTGTCGCCGGTAACTGCGGCCTTGTGCGCCTCGGAGCCTTTGCCGCCGTAATTACCGTCTTCGATATATTTCTTGGCATTGTCCCACGCGCCGCCGCCGCTGGTCATCGAGATGGCGACGAACAGGCCGGAGACGATGACACCGAGCAATAGCGCGCCCAATGCCGCAAAGCCCTGATCGCGACCGGCGATTGCGGAGATGACGAAAAAGACAACGATCGGGCTGAGCACCGGAAGCAGCGACGGGACGATCATTTCCTTGATCGCGGCCTTGGTTACCAGATCGACCGTGCGGGCATAATTGGGGCGGCTGGTTCCGTCCATGATCCCGGGATTGTCGCGGAACTGGTTGCGGACGTCGATGACGACGTCGCCGGCTGCCCGGCCCACCGCCGTCATGCCCATCGCCCCGAACAGATAGGGGAGCAGGGCGCCAAGCAGGAGGCCGACGACGACGTACGGATTGGACAGCGAGAAATCTATGCCGCCCGGGCCGACTCCAAGCTCGGTTGCATAATGTTCGAGGTCGGTCGTGTATGCGCCGAACAGCACCAGCGCGCCGAGCGCCGCCGAGCCGATCGCGTAGCCTTTGGTTACCGCCTTGGTGGTGTTGCCGACCGCGTCGAGAGCGTCGGTGCGGGTGCGCACTTCATCCTCCATGCCCGACATTTCGGCGATTCCGCCGGCGTTGTCGGTGACCGGCCCATAAGCGTCGAGCGCGACCACCATTCCGGCGAGCGCAAGCATTGCGGTTGCTGCAAAGGCGATGCCGATAAGACCCGCGAACTGATAGGAGACGATGATTCCGACACAAATTACGAGAGTCGGCAGCGCGGTCGATTCGAGGCTGATCGCCAGGCCCTGGATGACGTTGGTGCCATGGCCGGTCTGCGATGCTTTCGCGATCGATTGGACGGGGCGATAGTTTGTCCCGGTATAATATTCGGTGATCCAGACGATCAGGCCGGTGACGGCGAGACCGACCAGCGAGCACCAGAACAGGTCCCAGCCGTTGAATCCGCCTTCGATCGCGCCCCTGGCGACGGCGGGAGCGACATCCGCGCCGGCCGCTTCGCGCGCGCTGCCGATGACTGCGTTGAGGTCGCCCAAGGCAAGCGACATCACGGCGAAGATCGCCGCGACCGACAAGGCGGCCGTCACCCAGAAGCCCTTGTAAAGCGCGCCCATGATCGATTGCTTGGCGCCGAGGCGGACGAAGTAGGTGCCCGCGATCGAGGTCAGGATGCACACCCCGCCGATGATCAGCGGCAGGGTCATCAGGGCGAGGATCTGCGCCGGCGGCGCGCTGACCAGCAGCGCGATCAGCACCATGGTGGCGCCGACGGTGACGACATAGGTTTCGAACAGATCGGCGGCCATGCCGGCGCAGTCGCCGACATTGTCGCCGACGTTATCGGCGATCACGGCCGGGTTGCGGGGGTCGTCCTCGGGAATTCCGGCCTCGACCTTGCCGACCAGATCCGCGCCGACGTCGGCAGCCTTGGTGAAGATACCGCCGCCAAGACGAGCGAAGATCGAAACGAGGCTCGCGCCGAGCGCCAAGGCGGTGAGCGCAGTGACGACCGCGCGGTCGTTGGGCTGATAGCCGCCGGGGCCGGTGAGGAACCAGAACAGCAGCGAAATGGCAAGCAAGGCCAGGCCGGCGACGAGCATCCCCGTGACTGCGCCGGCACGAAAGGCGACGGTCAGCCCGCGCTGCAGGCTGGTGCGCGCGGCTTCGGCGGTGCGCACGTTGGCGCGGACCGAGATGTTCATGCCGATGAAGCCGGTTACGCCCGAGAGGAAGGCTCCGATAACGAAGGCGGCGGCGCTAAGCCCACCAAGGAATATGAAGACAAGAATCGCGACAACAACGCCGACGATCGTGATCGCGGTGTACTGGCGGCGCAGGTAGGCCGAAGCGCCCTCCTGAATTGCCTCGGCAACATCAACCATCTTTTGATTGCCAGGCGATGCGGCAAGCACCTCGCGGCTGGTGATGATACCGTACAAAACAGCCACGACGCCGCAGGCGATCGCGATCAGAAGCAAATTCATGAGTTACATTCCCTGTTGCGCCGTGAACACGACTGCAGCCCTCGCGAGACGCGGGAGCCGCGGATGATGTCCTTTATTCAGCGGGAACGCGAGTTGCAACCAGTGGGCTGGACGTCCGCTTAGTGAAGCAGCAAAGCGACGGCCATGCCGGACGCGAGGCCGCTAATGCCGATCACCCATTGGCGAAGCGATAGTGCGATGCTCATAGCCCAGGCTCTCCGGCAACGGGATCGATTGTCCGCCGCTGGTCAGCGCCACCTTGGCACCGCCCTCGACGAACATTCCGACCCGGGCCATCGTCGTCCCGGAAGGTAAAGAAAGCGTAAATGGGTCCAATTCTGGAGGAAACGCGAAAAGCAGCGCATAATCGTCGCCGCCCGTAGCCGCGAACAGGCGCGCGGCCAGGTCCGACCCTCGCTCATCGATAAATTCTTCGGACAATGGCAGTTGGTCGAGGTCGATATGCGCCGTGCACCCGCTGGCCTCAGCCATTCGGGAAGCGTCGAGCAGCAGCCCGTCGGAAATGTCCATGCTCGCGAGCGCATGCGGTGCCAGCGTTTCTCCCGCCTCCAACCGCGGTACCGGCCGGCGATAGCTGTCGACGAGTGCCCCCGTCGCGTCCCCGTCCTCCTGAAGCATGGCAAGTCCCGCCGCGGAATCGCCCAGCGTGCCAACCACCCACAGGGCGTCTCCCGGGCGCGCACCCGACCGGTCCGGTGTCCTCGATCCCGCCCGTCCAATCGCGGTCAGCCCGAGAACGCGCGGGGCTCCCGCAGGCAGCGATATCGTGTCCCCGCCGATGATTGGCATTCCGAACAACTCCGCAGCCTCTTGGGTACCGCCGAGAAATTGTTCTTCCCAATCGTCGTCACCTGCGAGGGTCAGCGAAAGCAAGGCGCCCGCCGGCCGCGCTCCCTTCGCGGCTAGATCCGACAGGTTCACCGCCATCAGCTTCCAACCGACACTCGCGGGCGGATCATCGGCGCGGAAATGCACCCCCTCGGCAATGCTGTCGTGGGTGATCACCAGTCCGTCGAGCAAGGCGACATCGTCGAGCAGCCCGCGCGCTGCCGGGTGCGTGGCGGATCGCCGCAGACGCGCGATGACGTCACGCTCGTTCATTCACTCTGCCCGCGCAGGCCGCACATCCTTGGCCAGCGCGTCGAGCAGGCCGTTGACGAAGGCGCTTTCCTTCTTGTCGTAAAAGGCATGGGCGACGTCGATATATTCGGAGATGACGGAACGCATGGGAACGTCGTTGCGCGCGATCAGCTCATAAGCGCCGGCCCGCAGGATCGCGCGCATCGGCCGGTCGAGCCGGTCGAGTGCCCAGCCCTCGGCGAGATTGGCCGAGATGTGTTGGTCGATTTCCGCCTGGCGAGCGGTCACCCCGGCGACGATGTCGTCGAAGAAACTCCGCTCCGCATCGACATATTCGTCATCCTCGATTGTGGCGCCAAGCCGATGCTCGTGGAATTCGCGGATCAGGCGCGGAACCGGCGTTCCCTCCATCTCCTGCTGATAAAGCGCCTGGACGGCGGCCAGCCGGGCAGCGGAGCGGGATCGGGAGCGCGTCTTGGTCATAGGCGCGCGCATTAGCCTCCTCGCGGCTCGCAAGGAAGCGTGCCGGAATTTTACCTTATGGGTAGCTGACCGTCTTCGGCACTTCGGGCAGCGGGATGTACTCGTCGCGGTCGTCCGGAATGAGCGGGAAGCGCATTGCTTTCCAATCCTCCTTGGCCTGGTTGATCCGGTCGCGTGAGGAGGAGACGAAGTTCCAGAATACGTGGCGCGGCGTCGCAAAAGCGGCTCCGCCCATGAGCATGACTCGCGCTTCGCTGCTGCTGGACAGCGTGGCCTCATGGCCGGGCGCAAGCACATAAAGCGTGAACGGCTTGAGCGACTGGCCGCCGAGTTGCGCTTCGCCGCCCACCAGCATGACCGCGCGTTCATCGGCCTCAGCCTCGATCGGAACCGAGCCGCCGCTGGCGAGCACAATGTCGGCATAGATGGTCGGGGAATGGCAGGTCGTTCCAGCGCTGGCGCCCCACAAGCTCCCCATCAGTACACGCGCCGACGACCGGCCATCCTCCACGCGTGGAAGGCTAGTCCCCGGCACATGCTCGAACGCCGGGTCCACCTCTTCCTGCCCGTCGGGAAGCGCAAGCCAGGTCTGCATTCCATAGAAGCTTGGACCTTCGGCGCGCTGCTGGTCCGGCGAACGTTCCGAATGGACGATGCCGCTGCCCGCGGTCATCAGATTGATCGCCCCCGGCTCGATCACTTTGCGCGTACCGAGCGAGTCGCGATGCTCGATCGCGCCGTCGAACAGATAAGTCACCGTGGCGAGATTGATGTGCGGATGCGGGCGCACATCCATCCCCTGACCCGGACTCAGCCGGGCGGGGCCGAATTCGTCCACGAAGATGAATGGCCCGACCATCGTCCGTTCCCGCGCCGGGAGGACGCGGCGGACCTTGAAGTCACCGAGGTCGTGCGTGACCGGCGCAATCGTCTGGATGATCGAATTCATCACGCGTCCCCCGGCGCGCGCGCCTTGATCGACAGCGCGTGAACCCGCTCGTGCATCAGGTCGCCCAGCGCTGAATAGACCATCCGCTGACGCTGAACTCGGTTCTTGCCAAGAAACGCGCTGCTCTCGATCGTCAGCGTGAAATGGCTTTCGCCGGCTGGGTTGTGGCCGCCATGGCCGCGATGCT
>JBDSZD010000164.1:0-12151 GCA_039925325.1 Sphingomicrobium sp. | reverse complement strand
TGCCCCCGGGAACGGCAATCAATGCGGCGTCCCGCGCATCGAGCGCGCTTTCTATGATGAATCCGACGTCCCCGGCGACGGCATCCGCCATCTCCTCGACGCTGTCATAGTCCCACCACTCGGCTTCAATCATGGTCGTTCAGTCTCCGTCGTTGCCCGCGCTCTAGGAGGTAGGGACGGATTTTGCGAGACCCTAGCCGCGTTGGATGTAGCCATACCAGCCAGCCATTGGACGCCCGCTTGAATCTCGTGCGGGATTGAACAGACCGCGCTCCATGATCAGACGGCAAGTCCACTGATCCGCAGTCGGGTTGCCGAAAGTGCGCTGGACATCGCACCGAGTAGGCCGGCCGTTCGCTTCGACCCAAACGCGAGCGTGGATTTCCGCCCCACGTGGCCACACCCGCATGATGGCCCGCGGGTAATCCCGACCGGAGATTCCGCGTAAGATGGTTGGTCGGACCGCAGGGATACCACCACCGCCTCCCCCACCGGTGCCACTTCCGCCGGACCCGCTGCCGGTCCCCGTTCCAGTTCCGCCAGCACCCGTGCCCGGCCCGCGCACGTCGGAGGCGCCCTGCGTGGGCGCGGTACCTTCCCGCGGCGTTTCAGACGCCGCGATTGGCGGCTTCGGGGGAAGTACGATCTTCGGCTTGGGAGCAACGACCGGCGTTGCCTCGCTCCGGATATTCTTTGGAGCGGAGCCGCCCTCCTTCTCCTTCGGTTTCTCTTGTTGCTCCCGTTTGGGCGGAGGAGGCGGAGGATTGGGCGGCGGTGGCGGAGCGTCGACAATGTCAAAGGTCCGGATTGCGCTCTGCGCATCCGTCAGGTCGATCGTTCCGGAAAGGTGCAACAGAGCGAATCCGATGGCGACATGAATAGCGACCACCGCGGCAAGCGCGCCGCCTTTGTGCCGATTATCGAGCGTCGCCCTGTACATCACGCAGGATAACGCGATCCGGTCACTTGCGGTTGCGAATATGCCGAAGTAGTTTTGCGGCGTTCTGGCCATTGCTGCCGATCTCGCGCTGCATTTCGGGACTCTTCGCGGCGAGGCCGCGACATCGACAATTCGCACCCGTTTACCGCGCAGCACGTTACGGATCGCACATGGGCCGTGATCTTTCGTTCGAAATCGAGGCTATTGCGCAAGGCGAGGGTTCGCGGCTGAGCGTTCGCTTATCGGGCGGCGTCCCGCGCACCTACGATCTGCCGGGCGCGGAATATCAGCATTACACGCGCTTTCTTGCCGAGCTCGCCGCCGACTTCGGCACGCGCCTTCCACACCTCGAACAGGAGCGAGCGCAGCGCGACTCCGCCCCACCGAGCTGGCAGCCGCTCCTGACCAAAAACATTCATCCGCAAATTCTGAGCGGATATGGCGATCCGGCGGTGTTGAAGACCGACCAAGGCTATTGGCTGGTCGCGACATCCAACGATGCGCCCGACGCCTTCCCGATCCTTCAGTCGACGGACCTGTTGCACTGGCAACATCGAGGGTTCGTGTTTGCGGAAGGAAAACTGCCCGAATGGACCGCACAGGGTCGGCACGTCGCTGATTTCTGGGCGCCCGAAATGATCCGGGCGGACAACGAATATTGGCTTTGTTTCACCGCTCGGACGCGGAACAATGCACTCGCGATCGGGCTCGCCAAGAGTGCGGACCCCGCCGGTCCCTGGATCGACATCGGACGGCCGCTGATCATCGGCGAACCCGCCCATTTGGGTGCGGCCGCAGGCGGCGACCCGCAGTTGGTGATGACCGGCGGAGTGATTGATTCCCACCTGTTCACCGACGCGGACGGGCAGCGCTACATCTTCTGGAAGGACGACCGCAACGGCATCTGGCCGGCACCCCTGGCTCGCTTATTACGACAACATCCTCATTTGATACGCGGATTGTTTGAAGAGGAAGCGGATCGCCGGACAGCCGCTTTTGCCGCCGCTATCGTCGCGTGGGCGCAAGGCCGGCGCCCGATGGAGCGCTTCTTCCTGCTGTCCACATTCATCGACGCCGCGCTCGGATCGTGGGGGCGGGTCAAGCGGGTTCTGCTCGACTGCGGCGTTGAGAGCGAGATCCTTGAGGCCATGACCACCCCCATTCGGGGGCAGCGTCTTGCACCGGACGGTCTATCTGTCTGCGGAGACGCCAATATCGTCCTCACCAACGATCTCGACTGGGAAGGGCATCTCGTCGAAGGACCGTTCGTTACCCGCCAGAACGGACGCTATTGGATGTTCTATGCCGGCAACGACTTCGGCACTCCGGCGTATGGTATTAGTGTAGCCGTAGCCGATCATCCGTTGGGTCCTTTTGCCAAGCAAAGCGGGCCGCTCCTCAAATCAACACGGGACTGGACTGCCCCGGGCCACGCCTCCGTAGCCCCCGGGCTGGACGGACAGCCGCAACTCTTCTTCCATGCCTTCCACCCGGGAACCGGCGGCTACAATGCCTTTCGGGCATTGCTGACTGCGCCGCTGCGATTCGAGGACGATCAAGTCAGCATCCCCCAGCAACTATCGTCTCCAGATCGGACGTGTTCATAAACCATTGTAAACGCGCCCGATCTGGCCATCGCCCAAGCGACATCGGCAGACCTCATGCATGTTGAACATGCCTTGAGCCCGAGGAACTTGCGCGACTTCGCAGATCGCGTCCGCCGAATGGCGATGTGGGAGCAAGATCCCCGCGTTCGCCGGATGCTGCTTATCAGGGCAAGCGAGTATGAACTGCAGGCACGCGGTTACAAGGTCCACTGACTCCCCCAGCTGACGACCCTTTTGGCCCGTTTGGGGACGGTCGGAACGTACCGCTGTTCAGCAGGGTAAACGCAAGGTAAACAGTGGCGGCACGACTCGTGATTTCGTGCGAGTGACTTTTGACGGCCTGGGGCGGACGTTTTTTAATTTGCGCTTCTCGAAAAGCGGATCGAACCGCTGCGGGGCCGTGATTGCTCGCATGAAAGGGGGATGAGCGTTGGCAGGACACGATGTTTTCATCTCGTACAGCCGGGACGATCGATCGGCAGCGCGGCACTTTGCGAAGTGCCTCGCTGGCGAGGGCCTGAGTGTATGGTGGGATGCTGCGCTCCACTCCGGCGAAACCTTCGACGAAGTCATTGAGCGAGAGCTGAAAGCGGCGTCCGCCGCGGTGGTTCTCTGGTCTCCCCGATCTGTCACGTCGCGATGGGTACGGGCGGAAGCCACACTCGCGGATCGTCATCGCAAGCTGGTTCCAGTGATCATCGAAAGCTGCGACCGGCCAATCATATTCGAGCTGACCCATACCACCGATCTTGCGGATTGGACCGGCGATCCAGCCGATACGCGCTGGAAGACTTTGGTAGAGGACGTTCGCCGCCTGGTGGCAAACGACTCCCGCAAGCCACCGGCGAGTGCAGCACCGGACATCCAACCCTCCGATTCCGAGCGGAGCCGTCCGTCCGAAATTCCGGCCACGCCATTCCGGGCCTCCAGGGAAACTCCTCCTCCAGCCGATCGCCGCCAGAGTACGAACAGTCATCCTCATATCGATGATTCACAGGCCACCCAGTTTTACACCGGCGCCGACCGTGCGGACATCTACCACTGCCTCGAAATCGACGACGGCGAACGCTCAAGCAAAAGGTTCATCGTCAGGCCGCCGGGATTGAAGATCGGCCGCGCGCCCCCGGCCGATATCGTCCTTTCGGACCGCCAGGTGTCTCGCACGCATTGCGTTGTCGAATTTGCCAGTGGCGGGCTGCGCGTGTCGGATCTGGATTCAACCAATGGAACTTACATCGACGGTAAGCGCATCACCGGGTCGGCAATGCTTGACGTGGGCTCCGTGCTTCGGGTGGGGACCGTTGCGCTGAAACATCAAATCAGGGTAGCCGGAAGCCTGGAAGATTCAGGCTTCTCAGTAGCCTAAATAGAGCGGATTTGGGGGCTCGATTGATACATGTTCATCCGCCGCGTCCGCGGCTGACCCTCAACGTCGGTATCACCGGACACCGAGCATCGATTCTGCCTTCGGGCATGATCGACGAGCTGACTCCGATCGTTGATGATGTGTTTTGCGAATTGCGCGCTGCTGCAAAGCGACTGCACCGGGCGGAAACCGCGCTGTTCGATTCCGCAGCGCCGCTCCTCCGGCTGCATACTCCCCTTGCGACCGGCGCCGATCAGCTCGCCGCGAGGAGTGCCCGAGAGAGCGCTTACGAGGTCCGTGCGCTGCTTCCTTTCGCGCCCGGCGATTACCAGACAGACTTTCAGGAGGGCGACGAGCGCAAGGAATTCGAGCGCGAACTGGCTGCCACGGACCAGATCTTCGCTCTTCCTGGAGGAAGGACCAACGAGGACGGCGCCTATGTTCTAGTCGGCAAGGCCGTCGTCGCGGCAGCCGATATCCTCGTCGCGATCTGGGATGGCCTGGAAGGAAATGGTCCGGGCGGCACCGCGCACGTGGTCGATCTCGCATTGGATAACGCTGTCCCGGTGATCCACATCAAGGTCGATCGCGACAATCAGGAAGCGGGCCGACCCCGGCTGCTGGTCGGCGGCAATGCGCTCGAACTGCAAGCCAAGCCGCTCGAGTCCCCGCAGGATTTCGATGACCTGTTGAGAGACACGCTGGCGCCGCACACCGCGCATGAGCGCGTCCATATCATCGACTATTTCGACGAAGTGAAGCGGCGCAACAATTGGCGCATCGAATATTCGGTTCTCCTCGCCGCACTGCGCGTCAAGGCGATGCCGCGCTCGGTCTGGAAAGAATCCCCCCTCGATCTGCCCGCGCCGGCATCGCCCGCAGCTGCATCGGCCGACGGTCTGGCCCCTACCTGCCCTTCGATCACCGCCGCCTACGAATGGGCGAATGTTCTCGCGATACGCTACGCCCAATTATTCCGCAGCGGCCATGTCGCCAATTATGTGTTGTCAGCCCTGGCGGTTATTCTCGCGCTGTTCGGATTGATCGTGCCGAGTATCAAGGTGTTCCTGGTCATCGCCGAGCTCGCGACGATCGGCCTGCTGTTTTTGAACACGAACGCCGGCACCAGCGGAGAATGGCATCGCCGCTGGCTGCAATATCGTCAGCTTGCCGAATCCCTGAGACCATTGCCCTATCTCAAATGCAGCGGGCTGATCAGCACGCCGTTTCGCAGCGATTTTGTCCACGGGTCGAGCCATCGCGAGGCCGGAGCCGACTGGACCCGGTGGTACGCCGCCGCCATCTGGCGCGAAATGGACAATCCGACCGGCGTGGTCACCGCGACCGAGGTCGGCGCACTAGTCGATGATTTTGTCCGCGAGCAAGTCGTCCCCCAGGCGCAGTATCATCGAGTCAACGCAGAGCGCATGTACAAGCTGGATCATCGGCTGCACGAAATTGGCAATTTCTTGACGGGCGCGGTGATCGCGGTCTGCGTGCTGTTCCTGGTGGGCTACGTTCTCACGCCTCATGGGGTGAAGTCGCTCACCGCGCCGTTCATCTTCCTCACCGCGGGCCTGCCGGCGGTGGGTGCCGCGGTGTTCGGATTACGCGGCCACGGCGAGCATCTGCTCGCCGCCAGCCGCTCCGCGAACACTGCCGTTGCTCTTGAAGCCACCGCCGCCCGACTGGGACATGCTTCGGAGCTTGAAGCGCTGGCCCGCGACTTTGAGCATGCGGCGGCCATCATGCTGGCCGATCTCAACGAATGGACGATCGCCTATCGTGAACGCTCACTGGAGATACCGGCCTGAGCTAATTCTCGTTGCGGGTTCCGTTCCGGCCCCACAATCGCTCCATCACAAGATTAGGTGAAGGAGGCGCTCCACGACACCAGCACCAGCCCGTTGTGCGCCTAGATCCCGGCAAGGATGCGGACGCCTACGCTCGGTACGATGCCTCCGAGGCCAACGTAGTGTAGGCCGCGATCAAGAAATAGAAATGGTCCGTGAACCGCTTCCCAATTGAAAATCGGGCGCGCCAGGCGTTGGAGCACCGATAAGTGGAGGAAGAAGCAGAGTGTAATGAGAGGAGCGGCAACCGCGATCGCCACCCGCATCGTTCGATCCCCGGCGCGCCGGGTCCGACCTAGCCCGTCACGTGGTTTGCTTCACGAGAAACTGCAGGTAGGCGCGAGTCTGCTTCGCCTGCTTGATCAGCTGCTCGGCTTGCGCGTCGGACTTAACTCCGCGCATCGAATCTTTGAGCGTGACCAGATACTTGTCGTAATTCTTGGCCAGTTGGCCGTTGGCGCCACGGTCTGCGCGGATCACTTGACGCGCCATACCTCGTCCCTCGGCGATAATTGCATTGAACTGGCTCATCTTGGCGGCCGAAACTCCGTCCGCACTGCTGATTGCCGCGGGGGCTGCCTTCACCGCATCTGGAGTCTTTAGCTTGTCCGCGACCTTGACCGTCGGCTTGATCACCGCTGGACCGACGGTTTCGCTTTTCGCGGCCACCTCCGTCCTGGTCGGCGTCAACCGCGCAGCGCGCGCCGCCTCCATGGCAGCGAACAGCGTACGCGACTTGGCAAGCGTATCGCGTGCCGCGCCCAGCGACTGATCGGGCTCGCCGGCACTGGCAGCGGCCTGAGCCGACGACCGCAATTCTGCGAAGCGGCCACGCAGCGCAGAAGCAAGGAACCGCTGCTCGGTGGACTTTCCACCAGTATCGCCCTGGGCGAGCGCATTGGCCCATGGCAGGTCGCTCGACAAGCGTGTCGCCTTGGCTTCCGCATCGACCAGCAACGCGTTGGCAAATGCCTTGTTGGTCGCCGTCGCCAGAGCCTTTATTTGATTTTCCAAACTTGTGGCAGCAGCGGACTGCGCCGGGTCTTTCCTCAGCGCGGCCAGCCGCACTTGCACCTGGCCCAGGCGCTGACTTGCGCTTGAAAGTCCGTCAATTGCAGCAGCCGGCGCACCAGCGGCGCGAGCCTCGGTGGCGAGCGCCATCATACTTTCCGAAAGTCCGGCCGCACGCGTGCCCGAATCGAGCACGGACTCGTCCCCTCCCAAGTCGGGCAGGGCATCGATCGCCGCGGCCGGTCCGTCGCCACCGCGCAATTGAGTCAGACCCCACCCAGCACCCGCCAGGATCGCGACCGCTCCGGCGGCAGCGATACCGTAGCGAACCTTCTTGGTGCTGGGCTCCGCTTTTGGTGACTTCGGCTTGGACGAGGTCGCCGGTGGCGGCGCCAGCTTGCTTTCATCCGGCTCGATCGGCGGCTTCTCGCTGGGCAATGCCGCAGCTGCGGCGACGGTCGCCACGCTGGCTGCCACGAGCTCAGCCTTCCTCGACGTTTTGGTGTCGTGTCCGGCACGCTTGAATTGAGCGAGACTAGGATCGGCGGGGACTTGCGTTTCTATCGGTGGGCCGCTTGACGCTTCTACCGGCGGAGCGACCGGAACGATCTCCTCGGTTGCGACTTCGTGGGCATAGAAACGCGTCTTTTCGTCCTCACCTTCGGTGTCGTCGCCCGACAAGGACGCCTCGTCGAACTGCGCCAGCCAATCCGAAATGGACTGCGGTCGCTCGCTCGGCTTGATTGTCATCGCCGAATCGATGGCTGATAGAAAGGCCTTGCCGAAGCCCGGCCACTTCCCGGATGCCAGCGGCTCGCCGAGCCCGCCGTGAAGGCGCTCCAACACCTCGGGCGGCTTCTTGCCGGTCACGCATTCGTAAAGGACCACGCCGAGCGCATAGATGTCCGTCCACGGCCCCTGCTCATAGGTTTTCACATATTGTTCGATCGCGGCGTAGGGCGGCGTGTGGAAGGTGACCTTGGTGCTGGTCGCCTCGGCAGTGTCGAACCTTGCGGAACCGAAGTCGATCAGTACCGGTCGACCGTCGGGCGTGATCAGGATATTCGGCGGTTTGATATCACGGTGAAGCACGCCGACCCGGTGCGCGCGCTCAAGGCCTTCGGAAATCGGCCGGATGATATCCCACAGGCTGCGCTCGTTAAAGCGGCGACCGTCCTTCAACGCACGCGACAACGACACGCCGTCCTCGAAGTCCATGACCATATAGGCGGTTCCATGGATCTCGAAGAGGCTGCGAACGCTGACGATGTTTGGATGGCGACTGGGCGTGGACAGGTTCCACAGCAGCTTGGCTTCCTCGACGAACTTCTTGAGCCCGAGCGCGTGCACCTCTTCGGCGTCGGAATCGATCGGGACGACCGTGTCTTCCTCGTCGCGCTCACTGATTGAGCTCGGAAAATATTCCTTGATTGCAACGAGTTCGTCGAAATAGATGCCCCGGCCTTTATAGACGATTCCGAAGCCGCCAACGCCAAGAACTTCTTCAAGACGCCATTCGCGCAGGACCGTTCCCGCCGGCAAGGCCTTGTTACTATAGGCTTTGTTCATCGACGGACCTGCCCCCAGATCAATGTTGATTGCCGACCCGCCCCAAGATCGGTTCGTCCCGAAAAAGGAAATCGCACGAAGTCTTGGGAATTGCTAGTGTGATGGTTGGATCTACAGCGGAGGGGCCCGCGATGTCATATGAATGCGTTAGCCGGACCCACGTTGGCCTGAAGCGAAAGGTCAACGAGGATTCGCTCATGGTGCGGACGGATCGAGGACTGTGGGCCGTCGCGGACGGGATGGGCGGCCACGAAGCCGGGGACGTCGCAAGCGCAAAGATCGCCCAAGCGTTGCTCGGGCTGCCGATCGTCTACAGCCTGGACGAACAGATCGAGAATGCCATTGCGGCTCTGAAGATAGTCAATCGCGACTTGATCGCACTTGCCCGAGAGGAACGACGTCCGCGCACCATCGGCAGCACGGTCGTCGGACTGGGTATCGCGGCGGGCGAGTTCCGCTGCTTCTGGGCTGGCGACAGCCGCGCCTACCGGGTGCGCGGTTCCCGTATCGCCCAGCTCAGCCGCGACCACAGCCTCGTGCAGGACCTTGTATCGGCCGGTATGCTGAGCCCCGAAGAAGCGCAGCACCACCCCAATGCCAACGTCGTGACCCGCGCCGTCGGGGTCGTTGAAGAACTCAAGGTTGAGGTGGTCTCCGGCGATGCGCGTTCGGGCGACGTGTTCCTACTTGCCAGCGACGGCCTGACCCGGGTGGTCGAGGACGAAGAACTTGCCGATGAACTCGTATCGCAGGATATGGAGGCAACCGCCGACCGGCTGATCGCACTGGTCCTGGAAAGGGGCGCGCCGGACAACGTTACTTTCGTGGTCGTACGCATAGCCTAGGGGCCGCGAAGCTGCGGCCCAGCGATTGAGCTTATTATGGGGCTCCTGTCATGGCATCACAGCGGGGTGACCTTGACCTCGCAATGCTGTGCCCGAACGATGCGATTGCGGAGCGGCAGACGAAACGGTGCCGCTTCGATCTCGAACTCGTCCCCTTCCTGAGTCTGGATTCCGTCCGCGAATGACAGGGTTGCGGTTCCGAAAAAATGCACGTGAACGTCGCCCGGCGTCCGGCATACCTCATATTTGAAGTGGTGATGCTCGAGGTTTGCGATGCTGTGCGACATATTCTGCTCGCCCGACAGGAACGGCTTTTCCCAGATGGTTTCACCGTCGCGGAGGATCCGGCTGGTGCCGCGCACTTCCGCCGGCAGCGCGCCGGTGAGCAGCTCCGGCCCCAAAGCGGCGGGCCGCAGCTTGGAATGGGCAAGCCACAGATAGTTTCCGCGCTCAGTCACGTGATCCGAAAATTCATTGCCCAGCGTGAACCCGATCCGTCGCGGCTGCCCCGTGTCGTCGATGATGTAGATTCCCGCAATCTCCGGCTCCTCACCCGCATCCAGCGCGAAATGCGGGCTGGCGAGATCGCCGCCCGGTCCTACGAGGCCGCAACCATTGCCCTTGTAGAACCATTCGGGCTGGACGCCGGTTTCGCCTTCAACGGGCTTGCCGCCATCGACGCCCATCAGGAACATGCGCATTGAATCGGTGAGGTCGCCCGAAGCCGCGGCCTTGTGCATCTTGTCGCGACCCTCGGCCGAGCCGAGGTGGGTCAGCCCGGTGCCGGTCATGTGGAGATGCGCCGGGTCGTCATGCCCGATCGGCGCCAATAGTCGCCCCTGGGCGGCGGCCGCGTCCAGATCGACTTCCACGTCGCTGGCACAGTGCATGGCGGCCTGCGCAAGCGAGTCGCCGGCCCCAAGCGCCCGACCGGCTAATTCGTAAATTGTCTCGACGCCCGACAGCAGATGGGCGGGGCCAACGTCATCTTGGTGCGCAACCCGCCTGTCGCCGTTTTCCGATACGAGTTGAATGAGACGTAATGCCACCGCGCGGCCCCTTGTTTTAGTCAGACATTTCCAATTAGCAGCGGTTGCCCCAGATGCAACGTTCGCGGGCCTTTTTGAAGCCCAAACATGTTTTGCTACAATTGGCTTTGGATGCCCGGAGAATGGTTGTGAACAGTCGCTATATCGACAGGCGGTCGCTTTTGCAGTGCGGGTTTGGCACCACAGTCATTGCGGGAATCCCACCATCGCGCGCGCTCGCGAAACGCCGTCACGCAATCGTCAATCCGCTCGTGCGGCAGCGCGCCGATGCGCAGATCAGCCGTGTTCGGGGGCTGTTCTACCTGACGGCTTCGGTCCCCGAATATGATCGGGTCGTATTGCGGCGCGCCGCCACAGTCGCCGGACTTGCGATTGCGCCGGAAGTGACCTTGTGGCGACGTCCCCCCAGCGGGCGGATGGCGGGTTACATCTGGGCACCCGAAATCCACCGATTCGATGGCAAATGGCACATCTATTTCGCCGCCGGCGATGGCGATGAGAAATTTCGGATTCGCACTTATGTGCTGCAAAACGCGTCGTCCAATCCGATGGACGATCAATGGAAGCTTCTTGGCAAACTTGAAACGCCGTGGGACACGTTCACGCTCGACAGCACGATCTTCGAGCACAAGGGCAGGCGCTACATTTGCTGGGCGCAGAGCCAGCCCGGCATCAAGACCAACAGCAATTTGTACCTCGCGCCACTGGCGACACCCACGACGCTGGGGGCCGAACCGGCGCGGCTGACGGTCCCGACACTTGAATGGGAAACCCGGGGGTTCAAGGTCGCCGAGGGTCCAGCCGTCCTGGCGCGCAACGGCAGGTTGTTCCTGACCTATTCCGCCAGCGCGACCGATGCGCGTTATTGCATGGGCATGCTGACGGCCGACGCGGACGCAGACATCATGAACCCGGCATCGTGGACGAAATCGCCTCTTCCAGTGTTCGAGAGCTCAGTGGCCAACAGCATCTACGGACCCGGCCACAATAGCTTCGTCGTCGATGAACGGGGCCGCGACCTGCTCGTCTACCACGCCCGCGACTATCTCAAAATTACGGGAGATCCGCTATTCGATCCCAACCGGCACACACGGGTGCAGCCAATACGCTATCGCCGAGACGGAACGCCCGATTTTGGTGCGCCGCTCGCAAATGGTCCGTGGTGATGAGCTAAGCCCATGTCGTGCCTTTGACCTTGCACCACAAATCGACTGCAGGTTCGCTTCAACTTTGAACCTGACGCTGTGATCGCGTCGCCTGCTGGCCGACCACGACCTCGACACTCATCGCTTCGCTTCCGCCCCCGCGTCGGGTGCCGGCGATCGGTGCGACCTCCGCATAATCAAGACCGGACGCAACGCGCACATAAGCGTCGTCCGCGCAGATGCCGTTGGCGGGATCGAATGCAACCCATCCCAAAGTGGGGACCCATGCCTCGGCCCATGCGTGTCCCGCATCCTGCACGACCGCGCCGTCCCTTCGGAACAGGTGCCCCGAAACGTAGCGGGCGGGGATAGCGCGCATCCGAGCCACGGTGACGAAGATATGGGCGAAATCCTGGCACACGCCGCGGCCGGCTTCAAACGCCTCCGCTGCCGGAGTCGCGGCGCTGGTCGCGGCAACTTCAAACGCCATGCGTTCAAAAATTGCCGTGTTGAGCCGATGCAGTTGATCGAGCGGGTTGTCGCCGGGACGGGAAAGGTCCTCGGCCAACTCCCCAAGGCGATCGTCGGGCGCGGTCAATGTCGTCGGTCGCAGGAACACCTCGGGCGGAAGGTCCCCGGGTAGGCCCTCGACCACACCGGCGCGATCCTCCGTAATCACCTTGCCCGCGGCCGTGATCGCAAGTTCGCTGACCGGCTCATCGATATACAGCATGTGCATGCAATTGCCGTAGCCATCGCGGGTTTC
>JBDSZD010000163.1:0-2021 GCA_039925325.1 Sphingomicrobium sp. | reverse complement strand
CCCGGGCGGGCTTGGCAAGTATTCGTGTTGGCCGGCCCGCCGCGGCCCTTGCGATTGCCGCGATATGCTCCGGCGTGGTCCCGCAACAGCCGCCGACGATGTTGATCAGGCCGCTGTCGATCCACTCCGACACCTGCGCCGCGGTTTCCTCGGCCGCTTCGTCATATTCGCCAAGATCGTTGGGCAGGCCGGCGTTGGGATAGGCCATGATCAAAGTGTCCGCCTGTTGCGCCAGCGCCGCGAGATGCGGACGCAGCTGGGCCGCACCGAACGAGCAGTTGAGGCCGATCGTCACCGGCTTGGCATGGCGAACCGACGCCCAGAACGCCTCCACCGTATGGCCCGACAGATTGCGTCCGCTAAGGTCGGTCAAGGTCATCGAAATCATCAGCGGCAATTCGCGCCCAAGCGCCGTTTCCGCCTCCAGCGTCGCCATGATCCCGGCCTTGCAGTTGAGCGTATCGAACACCGTCTCGATCAGGATGAAGTCGACGCCGCCTTCGACCAAAGCGTCGATCTGCTCGCGATAGACCGCCTTCACCTGGTCGAAATCGACCTCGCGGAAACCCGGATCGTTGACATCCGGCGATAGCGACAAGGTCTTGTTGGTGGGCCCGAGCGCACCGGCCACCCAACGCTGGCGGCCGTCCTGCGCCGCATGGCGATCGGCTACGGAGCGGATGATCCGCGCAGCGGCGACATTGATGTCTTTGACAAGATGCTCGGCGCCATAATCGGCCTGGCTGATGGTCGTGGCGTTGAAGCTGTTGGTGGCGAGAATGTCCGCACCCGCAAGCGCGAACCTCTCGGCAATGCCTTCGACGACATGGGGCTGCGTCAGGTTCAACAGATCGTTGTTGCCGCGCTGATCCTTGGCGAGCGAAAGCGCGCCGGCATAGTCGCCCTCGCCGAGCTTGCAGGCTTGGATCGACGTTCCGTACGCGCCGTCCTTGATCAGGATACGCTTGGCCGCTTCCGCGCGTAGTTCCTGTGCAGCACTCATGCGCTGTGCGCCCTTATTCCGAGAAGATGACAGATGGCGTAGCTGAGCTCCGCCCGGTTGAGCGTGTAGAAGTGGAAGTGGCGCACACCGCCGGCGTAAAGCTGCCCGCACAATTCCGCCGCCACTGTCGCCGCGATCAGCTTGCGCGCTTCGGGAAGTTCATCGAGGCCTTCGAACATCGCGTCCATCCAGTCGGGGATCGACGTGCCGCACTGACCGGCGAAGCGCCGCGTCTGGGCCACGCTGGAAACGGGCAGGATCCCCGGGACGATCTCAATGTCCATGCCGGCGCCCGCAACCGCGTCCCGGAAGCGAAAAAACGCCTCGGGCGAGAAGAAAAACTGCGTAATTGCGCGATTAGCACCGGCATCGACCTTGCGCTTGAGATTGTCGAGATCCGCTTGGCGCGTGCCGGAATCCGGGTGGCATTCCGGATAGGCCGCGATGGAAATGTCGAATTCCGCGATGGCCTTGAGACCCGCGACCAGCTCCGCCCCATTGGCATAGCCGCCCGGATGTGGCTGATATTTCGTGCCCGCTTCTGGCGGATCGCCACGCAATGCGACCAGATGACGCACGCCCGCATCCCAATAGCTTTGCGCAACTTCGTTCACTTCGTCGCGGGTTGCCCCGACGCAAGTCAAATGGGCCGCGGCGGTCAGCGAGGTCTCGCGAGCAATGCGTTCGACGGTCGCATGGGTGCGCTCGCGGGTCGATCCGCCAGCGCCATAGGTGACGGAGACGAAGCGCGGCCGCAGCGGCTCAAGAGTCTTGACCGATTCCCACAAGGTCTCTTCCATCTTCTCCGTTTTGGGCGGGAAGAATTCGAAGCTCACGTCGATGTCGCCGCGCGCTTCCGCGAACAACGGGACGCAGGTGCGGGGCTGATCGGTCATGCTGCTTTCCGTCGGCGACGCGCGTCCGGCGCCTTCAGGCCGCGCCAAATAGTAACGGTCAACTCGCCGCCTTCCAGATGCTCGACATGGTCCACCTTGAGACCCGCGGCCTGGAACCATTC
>JBDSZD010000162.1:0-3033 GCA_039925325.1 Sphingomicrobium sp. | reverse complement strand
TATGCTTCATCGTGCACGATCCGAGCGGAAACAGCCCGAGGTCGATCGCATAATTCTGGCGCGAAAGACGCGTGTAATGGCGGACGGTTTCGGGTTCCGACAGACCAGCGAGACCGATTGGGTTGGTGCGGGCAAGCTTCTCCCCTCCCGCCCAGCGGGAGGGGCCGGGGGAGGGCATGTTGGAAGATGACAACAGCCCCTCCCCTAACCCCTCCCGCTCGCGGGAGGGGAATTCGAAATCCACCCCCGTCGTCTGTTCATCCCCAATCTCGAACAGCAATGCCTCTTCCAGCATCAGCGCACGATTGCCGGTGACCGTCCCAACCTCACCTTGTTCGTTGGCCGGAGTGGAGGGCCGCCAGCCCGACGGATTGACGGTCATTGCACCAACTCCCGCAGCGCGGCTTCGAACGCGTCCACATCCTCGTCCGCAACCGTCTCGGTGACGGCAATCACCAGCCCGTTCCGCAGCGCCTCCGCTTCGGGATAGAGTCGCCCGAGCGAGACGCCGCCGAGCACTCCCCGTTCGGCGAGCGCGTGAACCGCCGGGCGCGCCTCTACCGGCAGCCGCAGCGTGAATTCGTTGAAAAAGTTGTCGTTGACCAGCTCGACCCCGGGGATCGCCGCCAGGCGGTCGGCTACCTGCACTGCCCGCGCATGGTTGATCGCGGCCAGTTTTCGCAGTCCGGCCTCGCCCAGCAAGCTCATGTGAACCGAGAAAGCCAGCGCGCAAAGCCCTGAGTTTGTACAGATATTCGACGTCGCCTTCTCGCGCCGGATATGCTGCTCGCGGGTCGACAGTGTCAGCACGAAGCCGCGCTTGCCCTCTGCGTCGACCGTCTCGCCAGCTAAGCGTCCCGGCATCTGGCGGACATATTTGTCCCGTGTCGCGAACAGGCCAACATACGGACCACCGAACTGCAGTCCGACGCCGATCGACTGTCCTTCGCCAACCACGATATCCGCGCCCATCTCGCCGGGTGAACGGATCGCCCCAAGCGCGACGGGTTCGGTGACGACCACGATCAGCAACGCACCCGCCGCATGCGCTGCCTCGGCCAGCGGCGTCAGGTCCGCGATCCTCCCGAATATGTCCGGATATTGCACGACGACCGCACTGGTCTCGCCGTCGATCTGGCCGATCAGCGCGTCGGCGTCGGTCGCCGCCGTCAGCTCGGGCAGGCTCATCGCCAGCAGGTCACCCGTAAACCGCGCCATCGTTTTGGCGACGCTGACGTAATGCGGGTGAAGGCCCGACGAGATAATAGTCTTCGTTTTCCGCGTGATGCGCCGCGCCATGCCGATCGCTTCCCAGCATGCGGTGGACCCATCGTACATCGATGCATTGGCGACATCGCAGCCAAACAGCCGTGCGACCTGGGTCTGGAATTCGAACAATACCTGCAGCGTACCCTGCGCGATTTCCGGCTGATAAGGCGTGTAAGCGGTCAGGAATTCCCCGCGCTGGATGATATGATCGACGCTCGCCGGAACATGATGCCGGTACGCCCCGCAGCCGAGGAAGAACGGCACCTCCCCCGCGACCATGTTCTTTCGGGCCAGCGCGGCGAGATGCCGCTCGACCGCCATTTCGCTGGCATGGTTGGGCAGTTCGCGGATCGGCCCATCCAGCCGCGCCGCTTCGGGCACGTCGCGGAACAATTCGTCGATCGAGCTTGCCCCGATCACCGAGAGCATCTGCGATCGATCGGCATCGCTCAGCGGCAAGTAACGCATCAGGCGGGCTTTCTCATGATGAAGCGAAGGCGGACGTAATCGGCGGACCAGCTGCCGTCCGCCTGTTGCAGCTCGGGCGCGAGCCGGCGTTCGATCGCGGCTGCAATTTCGTCTCGCTCGCTTTCGGGAACACTGGCAGCGTCGAGCCAGCCCGCCCTGAACGTCTTAACCCAAGCAGCAACCCCAGCCTTCAGCGGGGTAGCACGCGGGATGATCTGCGCTTCGATATGGCCAAACCCCGCCCCGGCGTAGACGGCGGTGAACTCCTCGACGGTTGGATACCATTGCGGGTCCATCGCCGGCAGCGTGTATCCGCGCTCCTGCAATTCGGCCCGGATACCGCCGCGTAGAATCGCGATGTTCCCAGCCCCGCCCATCTCGCCAGCAAAGCGTCCGCCCGGCTTGAGCGCCCGGAAAATCGCGGCAGCGGCTTGATCCTTCGCCAGCACCCAATGCAATGCCGCGTTCGAGAAAGCGGCGTCGAACTCCTGATCGAATTGAATGTCCTCGGCGGCAAGTAGACGCACATCCGGGACGGCCGCGCGCGCCGCCTCCACCATGCTCTCGCAATTGTCGATCCCGACGACGCTCGCCCCACGCTCCACGATCTTCTTCGTGAGCGCCCCCTCGCCGCAGCCAACGTCGAGGATGCGCTCCCCCGGCCGCGGGTCGAGCAGGTCCAGCGCCGCCCCGCCAAGCTCCGCAACGAAGCCGCCGACGCGTGCATAGTCGCCCGCGTCCCATTTACTCGTGGAGGCGAATGATTGACTCAAAGCGTCGCCACCCATTCGCGATACGCCGCTTCGCCCATCAAGCCGTCGACCTCACCCGCATCGTCGAGCTTCAACTTGAAGAACCAGCCCTCGCCTTCCGGATCGCTGTTGATCAGGCTCGGGTCGTCGGCGACCGCCTGATTGCCTTCGACCACCTCGCCACCGACCGGCGCATAGACGTCCGACGCCGCTTTCACGGACTCGACCACCGCGGCTTCCTGGCCCTTGGCGAGCATGCGCCCGGCCTCCGGCACTTCGGCGAACACGATGTCGCCGAGCGCCTCCTGTGCATGGTTCGAAATGCCGACCGTCGCAGTGTCTCCTTCGACACGGATCCATTCATGCTCGCGGGTGAAATAGAGGCTCATGCGGAAACTCCCTTGCGGTGATAGCGGTGGGGGATGAACGGCATCGGAGCGACGCGCGCTTCGAACAGCTTCGAGCGCTGCTCGAGTTTCAGCGCGGTTCCGACCTCCGAGAGATGCGTCGCGACATAGCCCATCGCGATCGGCCGCCCGAGCGA
>JBDSZD010000161.1:0-8679 GCA_039925325.1 Sphingomicrobium sp. | reverse complement strand
CGTCGCGGCGGCCCTGATCCTTCCACTCGAATGTCGAACATTCGAAGCCGGACATGAAAAAGGTCGGGAAAATGCCGTCGCGCTGCGTCACATCAGGCCAGACGCCTCAATCGCGCGAGGGTTGCGCTTTCGGGGTGGAGAGCAAGCTCAGCATGACCAGCGCCAGCACCGCCGCCCCCGCGCTGGCATAGAATGCCGCCGCCGAGCCCTCGCGATCCCACAACATGCCCGCGCCCAGGCTGCCGAGCAAAGTACCGACGCCGGTCACGAAATAGAATGCGCCGAAGCTGGTGGCCTTTAACTCCGGCGGCGCGCTGTCGGCGATCATGCGCGCGAATATGCCTTGCGTCAGCGCCATGTGCGCGCCCCACAACGCGACGCCGACGGCGAGTCCGATCAGCCCCGATGCCTGTGCAAGCACCACATTGCCCGCGACCAGCAAACCCATGCCGGTCATCAGGATGACACGCGGACTGCGCCGGTCGCTAAGATTGCCGGCTGGGTAAGCGAAGGCGACGAACACCAGGTTGAACAGGACCAGGGTCAGCGGGGACAGCGCCGGGGACAATCCCGTTTCGAGCCCGCGCAGGATCAGAAAGCTTTCGGAAAAGCGCGCAAGGCCGAACAGGAAACCGACCGCCAGCAATCGCCGCGTGGCTTTGTCGATATCGCGGAACGCATGCATCAAGGGCCGTTGGGCCGGCGCGCTCGTCCGCTGCGGCTCGCGCAGTGCAACCCACGCCAGCAGGAAGGACAAAGCCGCGGGAATGGCCGCGATCCAGAACACCGACCGCACGTCCTGCGCGAACAGATACATCAACCCGATCGCCGCCACCGGCGCAATCGTCGCTCCGACGGTGTCGAGCGCTTGCCGCAGCCCGAAGGCGCGGCCGCGGATTTCGGGCGGGGTCTCGTCGGCGATCATCCCGTCGCGCGGCGCTCCGCGAATGCCCTTGCCGATGCGGTCGGCGAAGCGCGCGCCCATCACTGTCGCCGCCCCGCCCGCCAGCGGGAACAACGGCTTCGACAAAGCGGCCAACCCATAGCCCGCGAGGATCCACGGCTTGCGCCGCCCGCTGCGGTCCGACAACCGCCCCGAGGCAAGCTTCGAGAAATTCGCCGTCGCTTCTGCCACCCCGTCGATCGCACCCAGCGCAGTCGCCGGCAGCCCGAGCGTCATCGTCACGAACACCGGCAGCAGCGCATGATAGATCTCGCTCGACAGGTCCATCAGCAAACTGACGAAGCCGAGCACCCAGACGTTGCGGGGGAGGGGCGGTCGCGTGTCCATAGCTCGTCATTGCGAGGAGCACTGCGACGAAGCAATCCACTTATCCGCCATGACTGCATTGCTTCGCGCCGCTCGCAATGACGATTATCTGCGGCAATATTGCCAAGCCGCAAACATTTGCTAGGCTGCAATCATGAACTGGGGCGTTGCACCTGCCGACCTTGCCGATCGCCTGCTGGGCATCGCGCGCAACTGGATGCCCGATGGCCCCGCGGAACGCGTCGAACGCGCGCGACGCAAGCTGATCGAGGCGATTGGCAAGGCCGAGCCGGCGACGCTGAATCAGATTGCCGCCGCGGTCGGTCGCGGCGCTCCCGCCGTCAGCCGCTCGGTCGACATGCTGGTCCGCGCCGGGCTGGTTGAACGCAGCGCCGACCCTGACAATCGCCGCCGCCTTGCGCTCCGCCTGACCAGCGCCGGCCGGGCCGAACTCGGATCGAAGCCGCAAACCAATAGCGGCCTCGCGCAGCGTTTGGACCGCCTCGCCCACAGCGAACTCCGCGCCGTCGAACGCGCAATCGAAATCCTCGAGCGCTAGAGCCTGTTTCACTAAGACCGCACCAGCCCGCACCCCCACCCGGCCAACCCACTGAGTGTATCCTATGGGTTGGCCGGGTGGGGGTGCGGGCTGGTGCCGCTTCAATCAAGCTGAACCAGACTCTAGCCGCCACATCCCATCGCAGGCGGTTGCCGCATTGCAGCATTTGCGCTAGGGGCGCGGCCAGCCAATTCTCCCGGGAAAAATCATGAATCTGCGCAACGTCGCGATTATCGCGCACGTCGATCACGGCAAGACCACGCTCGTCGACCAACTCTTCCGCCAATCCGGCACCTTCCGCGACAATCAGCGCATCGAAGAGCGGGCGATGGATTCCAATGATTTGGAAAAAGAGCGCGGCATCACCATTCTCGCCAAATGCACCTCGGTCGAATGGCCCAATGCGGCCGGCGAAATCACCCACATCAACATCGTTGACACCCCCGGCCACGCCGATTTCGGCGCCGAGGTCGAACGTATCCTGTCGATGGTCGACGGCGTCATCCTGCTGGTCGACGCCGCCGAAGGGCCGATGCCGCAGACCAAGTTCGTGACCGGCAAGGCGCTGGCGCTGGGCCTCAAGCCGATCGTCGTCGTCAACAAGATCGACCGCCCCGACGCGCGCCCGGCCGAAGTGCTCGACGAATGTTTCGAACTGTTCCTCAACCTCGACGCCAATGACGAGCAGCTCGACTTCCCGGTGCTCTACGCTTCGGGCCGCGCGGGCTATGCCGGCAAGGAAGACACGGTCCGCGACGGCGACCTCACGCCGATGTTCGAAACCATCGTCAGCCACATTCCCGCCCCCGGCCTCGACGTCGAAGGCGAGTTCAAGATGCTTGTCACCTTGCTCGACCGCGATCCCTTCCTCGGCCGCATCCTCACCGGCCGCATCGAAAGCGGCAAGCTCGTCACCAACATGGAAATCAAGGCGATCGACGTCGACGGCAATCCGGTCGAGGGCGGCCGCGCAACCAAGGTGTTCGCCTTCCGCGGGCTCGAGCGCGTCCCGGTCGAAACCGCGCAGGCGGGTGACATCGTCGCCATCGCCGGCCTGATGAAGGCGACCGTGTCCAACACCATCGCCCACGCTTCGGTCACCGAGCCGCTCCACGCCCGCCCGATCGACCCGCCGACCCTGGCGATGAGCTTCTCGGTCAACGACAGCCCTTATGCCGGACGCGACGGCGACAAGGTGCAAAGCCGCGTGATCCGCGAACGGCTGGAGCGCGAGGCCGAGGGCAATGTCGCGATCCGGCTCACCACCGCCGCCGACAATGACAGCTTCGAAGTCGCCGGCCGCGGCGAGCTCCAGCTTGGCGTCGTCATCGAAACCCTGCGCCGCGAAGGCTTCGAGCTCAGCATCAGCCGCCCGCGCGTGCTGTTCCGCGACGGCCCGGGCGGGCGCGAGGAGCCGTACGAGACCGTCGTCATCGACGTCGACGATGAATATTCGGGCACCGTCATCGACAAGATGGCGCTGCGCAAGGCCGAGATGATTGACATGCGCCCGTCCGGCGGCGGCAAGACCCGCCTGACCTTCTCCGCGCCCAGCCGCGGCCTGATCGGCTATCACGGCGAATTCCTGTCCGACACGCGCGGCACCGGCATCATGAACCGCCTGTTCGAGAAATACGGCCCCTATAAGGGCCCGATCAGCGGCCGCCAGAACGGCGTCCTGATCTCGATGGAAAAGGGCAAGGCCGTCGCCTACGCGCTCAACATGCTGGAAGAGCGCGGCGTATTGTTCATCTCGCCCGGCGACGACCTCTACGAAGGCATGGTCATCGGCGAAAACGCCAAGATCCACGACCTCGAGGTCAACCCCCTGAAATCCAAGCAACTCACCAACTTCCGCGCCAGCGGCCCCAAGGACGAACAAGTCCGCCTGACCCCGCCGCGCCGGATGACGCTGGAACAGGCGATCGCCTACATCCAGGACGATGAGCTGGTCGAGGTGACGCCGAAGGTGATTAGGATAAGGAAGCGGTATTTAGATCCGCATGAGCGCAAGCGCGCGAGCCGCAAGAGCGAGGCCGCGTAAGCCGCCGAGCGCAGTGCCGCCGACGCGATAGTCGAAACGCATTCCGCCACATGGGGGCGTTAACCTCAGGTAGTCAGTAGCCGTACGTCGCCGATGAAACTTTCTAGCGTTTGAATGTGCGGCCGCAGCGGTTTCGGAAAAGACACGATGATCTTCGCCGGAACCACGAGCTGCACCTTGCAGTCGAGCATTTCCTTGAACTGATTTTCAGACACGCCTTCCTGCAATGTGAGCAAGTGCTTTTCGTGAACCCTATCGGCTTCGTTGACGATCTGCCGCCAACGATCCTTGCAGGTTGTCCTAACGGCGAGCATTCGCAGCTTGTCGGCCGGAAAGCTTGCGTCTTTGTACGCGGCTTCGGACGGGAACAGGAAGTCGGGTGTCTTGTTCGACTCCGATTCCGGTTGAAACGAAAAGTGCGTGCCTTCGGACAATCGTTCTTCGACGAAAATCTGCCTCGTATGCAATTCGAGCGAGCGGCCCGCTCGCGCTTTCCGGCGCTGTAGGATGCTTTGGGCGCGCGCTATGAAGTCGTCGATTGTCGCAAAGCCCGCCGTCACATTTGGCAGTTCAACGGCCTGTTCGACGCTACGGAATATCTCGTACTCACAGTCGCGGCGACGTAGCAGCCGCTGGTCGGGATTAAGGCTTAATTCCGATCGAAGTTCGATGGCCTTTTGAACTAGCTGCGCGCCTGTCGGAAACTTCGTTAGCCAGGCGGCGGGAATTTCGTTCTCGGCAAGCCAGCACGAACTGCGCGACGGGGCAGCGCCGGTAAGCATCGAAAGCTGCGCGGGAGGCCACACAATCGCCTTGCCCGGCTCGACAGGGCCGATTCGATCCTCAACGAAATCCTCTTCGGTTTCGTGGCGACATACCCATACGTGGCATTCCGTCGCAGCCCCGTCGTCGGGGATCCCGAACGCAAGTACCGCGATTGCGCCCGTACTTTCGGCGTCCAAGAGCGCCGACGTTGACCCGCCAAAGCCGGTTATGCGGGCTTCGTTCCGGCCGCTTGCCGGATTGTCGTGGAACTTGTTGTTGTAATAAACGGCGCGGACTTCGCGACTGTCGGCGTGCGAATCAACGCTAAGGATAAAACGTACGTCCGGGTTCTTTACGTCGCGGCGCGCGATCGTGGGGAACAGCCGAAACAGGAATTCCTTGCTAACGTGCGGCCCGGCCTGGTGCGAGCCGTTGGCTTGCGTGTCGTTGGCCGTAAGGCGCTTCACGTACCAGACAAACCGTTGCCCGCTGTACTCATCAAGCCAATCTGCAAGTTCCATCGTCGGCATTGATCCCCCTTATGTCGTCTTCGGGCAAGTCGGATCGTACCCAATCCGCAACGGCAGCGACAACGCCCCCTACGCCGATACTGCCGCGACCTTTTAACGCGCACTCCCATACCCGAAGGACGCGCCAGCCTTCGTCCCGCAAAGCCTGTTCCGCGCGAGCATCGCGCAACTTGTTACGGTCGATTTTCTCGCGCCAGAATACATCCCGGCTTTTCGGCCATTTGAACAGCGCGCAGTCGTGTCCGTGCCAGAAACAGCCGTGCACGAGGACGACGGCTCTGTAGCGGGGCAGGACGATATCCGGCTTGCTGGGCAGCCGCCGATCGTGAAGGCGGTAGCGGAAGCCTAGGGCGTGAAGCCCGCGACGAATGGCAAGTTCGGGCTTGGTGTTGGCGCCACGGATACCGGCCATCATCCGGCTTCGTGTCTCGCGATCTACGATATCACTCGACAAGCGCGAGCGATCTTCGGGTCGACTCCGCTTCGGCTTCTCGCGCGACAATGTACGGGGCCATATGCCCGGCAACCGCTTTTGCTACGGGCACGACGACGGCGTTACCGAACTGTCGGTACGCCTGCGTGTCCGACACGGGAATTACAAAACCGGCATTGCCGGGTTCTTCGAAACCCATAAGCCGAGCGCACTCGCGCGGCGTGAGCCTACGGGGCGCTTTGCCGGGTTGCTGCACAAGAATTTCCGAGCCGTCCTTGTAGTACCGAGCCGAAAGCGTGCGCGATACGTCGTTCGGCCCGACCAACCCGAAGCCGAAGCCATTGCCTGCCTGCTGGTGCTTCAAGGCGTACCCTTGCAGGTACTTCCACAAGTGCTCCGTCAGCGTGTACTTTTCGAGTACGCTGCCGTCGTTCGACAGGAACTGCCTATCGGCCGGTTCGCTGCCATCTTCGGGATGAAGAATGGTAGCTAGCTTCGGCCCGGCGAGCGGATCGGGAACGACAAGGTTGTTGAAATCGAAGTCCGTTTTCTCGCGAAACCCGACGATAAAAATGCGCTCGCGATTTTGCGGTACGAACGATTTGGCGTTGATTACGCGCTTGTGGACTTCGTATCCAAGTTCGACTTTAAGGATACGCTGAATCACTTCGAACGTGCGGCCCCGGTCGTGATTGACTAGGTTTTTGACGTTTTCGAGTAGGAAAGCGCGCGGCTGATGATGTTTGATTATTCTCGCTACGTCGAAGAACAGCGTGCCCTGGGCTTCGCACGCAAAGCCATGTGCCCGACCGAGCGCGTTCTTCTTCGATACGCCCGCTATCGAAAACGGCTGACAGGGGAAACCGGCAAGCAACACGTCGTGTTCGGGAATGTCCGCGAGGGGCACCTTCGTTATGTCGCCAGCGAATTGATGGTCGCATTCGAAGTTCGCCAGATACGTCTTTTGCGAGTAGCGATCCCATTCGCTTGTGAAGACGCATTCGCCTCCCAGCGGTTCGAAGCCGCGGCGTAATCCTCCAATACCGGCAAACAGGTCGATAAACCGAAACTTGGGATCACTATTTACTCGTTTAGACGGGAATGCACTAAGCGTTTCCAATGCGCGCACAACAGCTGCACGTGGCTCCATCTCGCCTGACTCCCAGCGATACAACGTACGCGTGGAAAACCCAGTTTCCTTTGCCAACTCCTCAATTGACAGCCCTGTCTTTTGACGAAGAGCGCTGAACGAATTCGTAAGGATCATTGGCGACTCCTAGGTCGATTTTTGCCACCTTGGCAGACAGATTCCCCCGCTTCAAGAACAAATCGTGAATACTCTCGCACACGCAAGCTGGCTCTCTCGACCTATGCACGGCAGTCCGAAGTGAAGCGCGTCACGGGAGTAAATCCCGTGACGTCGAACGGGTTCGCTCGGTCGACCTCGCGCCCCGCCGGCCGGTTCTCGCTGTCTCTCGACGTAACGACGCTCGCTGCGCTCCGCTAACGTTACGCTCGGCGGCCGGAAAACACTGTCCTATTTGGATTCCACCCGCCACACCCTGGTCGATGCGCGAGTCAATCCACAGCCTCCCAAAACCACTCCAACGCCTCGCGTACGCGCGTACGCGAGCGCGTCCCGCGCGCGCATGTCGCTGCCAACTTTGCCAACTTCCGCCCTCTCACGCGTACACGCGTGCGCGCACGCGTAGGGGCGCTGCGTTTGTTGCGTTTCGGGTCGAAGGAGGGGCTTCAGAAGGTCAAAGCCGACGAAGCCGACACACCCCCCCTGCCCAAGCCACCGAGCGCAGCGACGCCGACGCGCAGCGTCGCCGGAGCAGCGCGAGAGCTGGCGCAGCGGCCGGCCGGCGGGTCGCCCCGGAATTGATCCGGGGAGAACCCGTTCGACGTCACGGATTCACTCCGTGACGGCCCCCTCGGCTCAGCTCCGCGCCACCTCCAGCACCTTGACCCACTCCTCCTCCCGCACCGGACACACCGACAGCCGCGACTGCCGCAGCAGCTCCATCGCCGCCAAATCCGTCTCCGCCTTGATCTCGGCCAGCGTCACCGGCCGCTCGAGCGCCCGCACCGGCTCGACCCGCACCGACACCCACGCGCCGTCCTTGGGGTCGGGCGCCGGCCCGCGCGCCACGCGCATGATGCCGACCACCGCTTTGTCGCTCATGCTGTGGTACAGGAACGCTTCGTCGCCCTCTGTCATCGCGCGCAGGTGCAGCCGCGCGGCATTGTTGCGCACCCCGTCCCATTCGGTGCCGCCGTCGCGCACCAGATCGTCCCAGCCATAGCTCGCCGGTTCCGACTTCATCAGCCATTTGGCCATGTTCGCTCCCAATCGATTCGCGGCCTGTCGTGGGCGGAGTTACGGCGAACCGAGTGTTGATGTCGATGAACGAAAAGGTTCCAGGCGCTCATCCCGCGACCGGCTCGATTCACCGATCTTTGGTTGCAGCGCAGCAATCGGTTGGCAATGACGCTCCTACGAACTGAGAGCGAGTGAGCCCAGAGCGCAGACGGCGCGGGCTTCGGGGCAAGACGGGACACGGGAGCGCAACCATCGCGCCGCGGGCCCGCCAAAGCGAAAGAGACGATTTTTGATCCGATTTCTGGGAAGCCGCGGCGCGTCCGCAGTTACGGGCTTGATCATGCTTGCACTGGCCTCCACCGAGGCTGCTGCCGCGCCCACCGCGACCACTGCCGCGCTGAGCACGCTGCCGACGATTGAGGCCACCAGCGCTTATGCCAAGGCCGTTGCCGTCGACACCACCGCCGCCGCGAAGAGCGTCGCTGCCACTGTCACCACTACCGTCACCGGCGCCGTCGCCACCGTCACCGGGGCAGTGCTGCAGACCAGCCCTTCGGTCACGCTCAAGCTCGCTCCGCAAATCGCCATGGAAGCCGCCTGGCTGCACAAGAACGGCTGGCCGCTTTATGCCTTGGTCGATCGCTACCTCACCGGTGCGCCGCTCGACGAGCAGGCCAATTGCATGGCGGTCGCGGTCTATCACGAAGCGCGCGGCGAAACGGTCGAGGGCCAGCTGGCCGTTGCCCGCGTCA
>JBDSZD010000160.1:0-5544 GCA_039925325.1 Sphingomicrobium sp. | reverse complement strand
AAATCGAGTTCGCCCTGCATCGCGCGCTCCGTAATCTCGGCGACGCGGCTTTTCAGGCCGGCAAAATCGGCGAGCTCGTCGATACATTCCTGTCCGATGATGGTCGAATCCATGTCTGCCACCAGCGCTTTCTTCCGCCGATGGGCCTGGCGCTGCACGATCACGTCAATGTTTCCGAGCTTGCCCTCAAGAAGGCCGCGCACCCGGGCGACATCGCCATCGACCGGAATATCGGCCGCCGACCCGTCCTCGACCCAAGCCCATTCGCCTGCTTGCAGCCCAATCGTCGCAAGCAGGCCAACGGCATTGGAAATGTCATCCCGCGAGAGCCGATCCGCTGCTAACAAGGTTGCAATGATCACGCGCTGCCCTTCCCTCGCCGTCATTGCCGGCCCGACGGCCAGCGGCAAATCCGCTTTGGCCCTAGAACTCGCACAGCGCACGGGAGGAGTGCTTGTCAACGCCGACAGTGCGCAAGTGTATCGCGATCTGCCGATTTTGAGCGCGGCACCCTCGGCCGAAGACCTGGGCAAGGCCGAGCACCGACTCTATGGTGTCCTCGATGGGTCAAGCGCCTGCTCGGCCGCGGATTGGGCGGCGCTCGCCGTGTGCGAGATTGATGACGTTCACGCCTCCGGGCGCTTGCCCATCCTGCTTGGAGGCACGGGCCTTTATCTCCGGACGCTGCTCGACGGAATCGCGCCGGTCCCCGAGATTGACGCTGCGATCAGGGCGGAAGTTCGCGGATCATCGACCGAAGATAATCTCAAACGGCTGGGTAGTCTCGATGGCGAAGCGGCCCAACGGCTCAAACCCAACGACACCACGCGCATCGCTCGCGCACTGGAGGTTGTAGTTTCAACGAGGCGCACACTGCGTGACTGGCAGGCGGAACGCACCGGCGGGATCGGGAATCGTGTGGCTTTGCAACCGCTGATCCTGCTTCCGCCCCGCGACTGGCTGTTTGAGCGCTGCGACCGCCGCTTTGCGCAGATGATCGAAAGTGGCGCGCTTGAGGAGGTTCGACGTCTACTCGATCGCGCACTCGATCCTGAGCTGCCAATCATGCGCGCAATCGGCGTGCCCGAGCTGACGGCGTTCGTCCGCAGGACGGTGAAGCTGGAGGACGCTGTCGCAACCGCCCAGCAGTCCACGCGGCGCTATGCAAAGCGCCAATACACCTGGTTCGCGCATCAGCCGCCCGCCGAATGGCCCCGATTCACGGATCCTTGCGAGAATGTGGGCATTGCGGATGCCTTGGGGCTAATCGAGATTCAGCCGACCTGATCACTCATGATCAGCTGGCGGTCGCCGACCGAGGCACGCTCCAGATACGCACGCTGCATCTTGCGATGGGCGAGCGCCGCAGAATCATCGGCGGCGTTTAGCGCGAGTTCTTGCTCTTCGGCCGCGCGGCGCGCGAAATAAACGCGATCCTTGTGGTCCATGATGAGGCTCCTTGCTGACGCGCGAATATAGCATAGATTCGCACAACCCAAAATTGACCGACGCCGATCAATGGAACTAGTTTGGTGTCAGCCGGCCCGTGTCGCGGCAAGCCCGACGACCACCCCTATGATTGCGAACACGACCGACGCCAGAATATACATTGCGGCGCCGACCTGCTGTCCACGCTGGATCATTAGCACAGCATCCACGCTGAACGCCGAGAAGGTCGTGAATCCCCCGAGAATTCCGGTCATCAGGAACAGCGAGGCGGTTTCCCCGCTTCCCGCCGAACGAGCGATCAACCAGCCAGTAACGAGGCCTGCGGCAAAGCCCCCGATCACGTTCACCGCGAAGGTACCCCACGGGAAATCCGAGGAAAGCCAAAGCCGCGTCAGGCGGTAAACGCCAAGGCGGAGCACCGAGCCAATCCCACCACCGAGAAATACGAGCAGATAGCTGTTCATCACCGACGCCTATCTCCGCCCAAACAATTTCTCGATCTCCGAATGACCGAGCTTTACCCAGGTCGGTCGGCCGTGATTGCACTGGCCGGAGCGCGGTGTCACTTCCATCTCGCGCAGCAACGCATTCATCTCGGCAACCGACAGCACGCGCCCCGCCCGAACCGAACCGTGGCAGGCAATCGTTGCCGCGACATGGTCGAGGCGGTCGCGAAGTCCCAGCGGACCGCCCATTTCGGCGATTTCCGCCGCAAGGTCCGCGAGCAGGCCCTTCACGTCGGGTGCGCCAAGTGCCGCCGGTGTCGCCCGGACGAGTATGGAGGCCGTGCCGAAGCGCTCGATTTCGAGGCCCATCTCGGCAAGTTCCGGCAATGCGCTTTCGAGCCGGTCGCAGTCGGGTTCGTCGAGCTCGATCACTTCGGGCATCAATAAGGCCTGCCGGCTGATCGCGCCCCCTTCCCTTGCCGCGCGCATCCGCTCGAGCACCAGCCGCTCGTGGGCGGCGTGCTGGTCGACGATGACGAGGCCGTCTGTGGCTTCGGCAACGATATAGGTGGAGGCGACTTGCCCGCGCGCGACGCCGAGTGGGAAGTTCTCTACCGGCGCAGTCGCTGGTTCCGCGCGGGCGGCGGGAGCCTGATCGAACAGCCTTTGCTCCTCCCTGACCGTCACTCCGGCGTAGGTCGGAGTCCAGCCTGGTCCTGGATCCCGGCCTTCTCCGGGGTGACCATCAGAAATATTCGTCGCACTGCTCGTCCACATCACCGGTGCGGCGGCCTGTTCCCGGGCCGCACTGCGCTGGCTTGCCTGATCGAGCGCCGCCCGCAGGCCGCCGACGATCAGACCCCGAACGGCGGACGGATCGCGGAAGCGCACCTCAGTCTTGGCCGGGTGGACGTTGACGTCGACTTCTTCGAGCGGAATGTGGAGGAACAAGGCTGCGATCGGGTGGCGGTCGCGAGCGAGCAAATCCCGATATGCCGCGCGTAGTGCGCCGACCAGCAGACGGTCTTTCACCGGCCGTGAGTTCACGAACAGGAATTGCTGGTCGCTGGCGCCGCGATTGAAGGTGGGCAAGCTGATCACCCCGGTGAGCGACAGGCCGTTCCGCGCGCAATCGATGCCGATGCCGTGCCGTTCGAGTTCATGCGTCAGCAGCGCCGCCACTCGCTGCGGCGGCTCGGCCGGCTGCAGCGTGAGGATTCGGCGCCCGTCGTGATCGAAGCTGAAAGCGACATCGCTGCGCGCCATTGCCAGGCGGCGCACGACATCCAGCGCGGCGGCATATTCGGACCGCGGCGTACGCAGGAATTTGCGGCGCGCCGGGACCTTATCGAACAGCCCTTCGACGCGGACGCGTGTACCGCAAGGAAGCGCTGCCGGGCCCTCCCCGACTTTGTGCCCATGGTCGATCTCCAGCCGCCAGCCATCCGCGCCGCGCGTTCGACTTTCCAGCGTGAGCCGCGCAACGCTGGCAATCGACGGCAACGCTTCGCCCCGAAATCCGAAGCTGGTTACGCGATCGATCGCATCGCTGAGGAGCTTGGATGTCGCATGCCGCTCCAGCGCAAGCACCATCTCGGCGGGATCCATGCCGCAGCCGTCGTCGGTCACCTCGATGAGATCGAGCCCGCCCGCGGCAAGTCGGGCGGAAACGCTGGTCGCTTCGGCATCGAGCGCGTTTTCGATCAGCTCCTTGAGCGCACTCGCCGGCCGTTCGACCACCTCGCCTGCGGCGATGCGGTTGATCAATTCGGTCGGTAGCCTTCTTATTGACATGGGTGAGGGTCTAGCCCAATCCGAGCCAACCCGCGAAGCGCTGATTTTTCGCGGAAATTCAGAACGTATTCAATGGGACGTGTTTAATCGTCGGTGAAGTGACGGACCCTTCCGCCACCAAGGCCGATCAGAGGCGAGAGACGGGGATAGAATGTTCTGGGCACGCTGGTTCAAATGGATGTCGCACGACATGGCGATCGATCTTGGAACCGCCAATACGCTTGTCTATGTCCGGGGGCGCGGGATCGTCCTCAATGAACCGTCCGTCGTTGCGATCGAGACGATCAACGGCGTCAAAAGGGTCAAAGCCGTCGGCAACGACGCCAAGCTGATGATGGGCAAGACGCCCGACCAGATCGAGGCCATCCGCCCGCTGCGCGATGGGGTCATCGCCGACATCGACGTGGCCGAGCAGATGATCAAGCACTTCATCCATAAGGTGCATGGCGGCAAAATGCGCGCCTGGCGCTTCCCGGAGATCGTGATCTGCGTGCCGTCGGGTTCGACTTCGGTCGAGCGCCGCGCAATTCGCGACGCCGCATCGAATGCCGGAGCGAGCTCGGTGTTTCTGATCGAGGAGCCGATGGCTGCCGCGATCGGAGCCGACATGCCCGTGACCGAGCCGATCGGGTCGATGGTTGTCGATATTGGCGGCGGCACGACCGAGGTTGCAGTGCTGTCGCTGCGCGGCCTCGCCTACACCACGTCGGTGCGCGTTGGCGGGGACAAGATGGACGAGGCGATCAGCTCCTACGTCCGCCGCAACCACAATTTGCTGATCGGCGAAGCCACCGCCGAGCGGATCAAGAAAGAGGTCGGGATCGCCAAGCCGCCGGTCGATGGCATCGGCAAGACCGTCCACATCAAGGGTCGCGACCTCGTGAACGGCGTGCCAAAGGAAATCTCGATCAACCAGGGCCAGATTGCCGAGGCCTTGTCGGAACCTGTCGGAACCATTGTCGAAGGCGTTCGGATCGCGCTTGAGAATACGGCGCCGGAACTTGCGGCGGACATTTGCGACCAGGGTATCGTACTGACCGGCGGCGGCGCGCTTCTCCAGGGTCTCGATGAAGTGCTCCGCGACGAAACCGGGCTCCCGGTCACCGTTGCCGAGGATCCGCTAACCTGCGTTGCCCTGGGCACCGGACGGGCGCTTGAGGAAGAGCAGTTCCGCGGCGTCCTGCAAACGGCCTAAGGGGCTGACGAGTGGCGCCTCCGCGCCCGGGCTGGTCACGGCGAGCACAATATGGGCTGTTTTTCAGCTTCCTGGCACTCATCGCCGGTCTCGTCATTGGACTGATCCTGCTGATCCTTTCGCTTGCCGCTCCGAAAAGCTTTCAATCCGTGCGCGGCGCGGCGCTCGACGTCACCGCTCCGATCAGCGGCGCGATGAGCGAGGTCACCAACACCATCGGGGGGCTGTGGACTGGCGCCGGCAATTATTGGGACGCTGCGCGGCAGAACAGCAAACTCAAGCGCGAACGGGCGCTGATGCGTCAGCAGATTATCCGCGCCAAGGCGGTGCTTGAGGAAAACAAGCAGCTCAAGGCGGCCCTTCAACTGCGCGAACGAACCGAAGGCGCGGTGGCAAGCGGCCGCGTGGTCGGGTCGTCGTTCAATAGCCTGCGGCGCTACGCCATTCTCTCGGCCGGATCCGGTGACGGGGTTCAGGTGGGGATGCCGGTGCGTTCGCCAGAAGGGTTGATCGGACGGATTGTCGATGCAGGGGCAACGGCGTCTAGGGTCCTCCTCGTGTCCGATCGCGCCAACATTGTCCCGGCGCGCTTGCTTCGGGGCGGTCTTCCCGTCATTTCGCAGGGGCGGGGCGACGGCACGGTGGATGTCCGTCCGCTGG
>JBDSZD010000159.1:0-11275 GCA_039925325.1 Sphingomicrobium sp. | reverse complement strand
AGGCCAGCGCGGGCCTCGGGGGTGGTGAGGGGGGCGAATTGATATTCGTGACGCCACAGACGCGCGTCGAGCGGTTCGGCTTTCTCGATCACCGCTTCGAACGCCTCACGCCCGGCTTTTTGTTGCGCGGCTCCATCCCCGCCAACCATCGCCGCGGCGCTCTTGATCAAATCGTCGGGGTCCTGGCCGGCGGGCAGCTCGGCGAAGCGGAGCGTACGTTCGGGGCCGAGATGGGGCAGGGCGCGCGCGGCCGCTCGTATTGCGGCTTTTTGTCCCGCGCTGTCGCCGTCGAAGCAGAGGATCGGTGCCGGATCGAGCCGCCACATGCGCTCTAGCTGGGCCTCGGTGACCGCGGTGCCGTTGGGCGCGACCGTTTCGGAAATGCCGGCGCGATCGAGCGCGATCACGTCCATATAGCCTTCGACCACGATCAGGCGCTTGGCGGTGCGGCTCGCCGGGCCCGCCCGGTCGATGTTGTAGAGGGTGCGGCCTTTGTCGAACAGCGACGTTTCCGGTGAGTTCAAATATTTGGGCTCGCCGTCGCCGAGGATGCGGCCACCGAACGCGATCACGCGGCCGCGCTGGTCGCGGATCGGGATCATCAGCCGCCCGCGAAAGCGGTCGTAGCTGGCGCCGCCGTCTTCGGGTTTGATGAGCATGCCGGTTTCGATGAGCTTGTCTTCGCCGAGCGCCGCGAGCGCGGATTTCAGCTTTGTGCGACCGTCCGGGGCGAGGCCGAGCCCGAAGCGCTGGACCGTGGCCGGATCGATCCCGCGTCGCTTGAGATAATCACGTGCGCTCGCGCCATCGATGCCCTGCAACTGCTCTGCGAACCAGGCCTGCACCGACGCCATGACGTCGGTCAGGGAAGCGGTGCGCTCGGCTCGTTCGCGCGACTGCGGATCGGGCGCGGGGACGTCCAGACCAGCCTTGCCGGCCAACTCCTTGACCGCGTCCATGAACGGCAGCCCGCGCGCATCGGTCAGAAAGCGGATCGCATCGCCATGCGCGCCGCAGCCGAAGCAATGGTAGAAGCCCTTTTCGTCGTTGACGGTGAAGCTTGGGGTTTTTTCGTTGTGGAACGGGCAGCACGCTTTCCACTCGCGGCCCGCCTTGGTCAGTTTTACCGACGGAGCGATGACGGCGGACAGCAGGGTGCGGGCTCGGAGTTCGTCGAGGAACTGAGTGGAGAGGGTCATTTAAGCCCCCTACCGCTTGCGGGAGGGGGTTGGGGGTGGGCGTGAGATTTGTCGATCAGGCCCACCCCTTCGCCGCTGCGCGGCTCTTCCCCTCCCGCAAGCGGTAGGGGAGATTTGAAGCGAGAAGTGAGGTTCTCAAGCTGTCCGAGAATGGCCAAGAGGACACCTTCGATGTTCTCAACGACATCATTGTTCCAGAAACGAATGACGGTCAGGCCTTGCTGTTGGAGGTACACCGTGCGTTCGGCGTCTTGCGAGGTGCGTTCGCTGTGCTGTCCGCCATCTAGCTCCACCACCAACATCCGTTCAGGGCACAGGAAGTCGCAAATGAACGGCCCCACAGGTATCTGCCGAGAGAATTTGAAGCCTTGCAGCTCCCGGCGGCTCAGATGTTTCCAAAGAAGCCGTTCGGCAGGGGTCGCTTCGTTGCGCAATTGCTGCGCGCGTCGCGTCGGTCTTCGCTGCGGTTCGGACATGCGCTTGTCTTGCCCACCCCCAGCCCCTCCCGCAAGCGGGAGGGGAGTTTAGCCCAGCAACCCCCGCACCAACCCGCTCGCCCGGGACGGTTCGATCGCGGTTGGGTGGCGCTCTTTCACCAGCGCCATGACCTTGCCCATGTCCTTCATGCTCGACGCGCCGGTTTCCGCGATGATCGCGGCGATTGCGGCTTTGGCTTGGTCTTCGCTCAGTTGCTGCGGCAGGAAGCGCTCGATCACGGCGATTTCGGACTCCTCGATGGCCGCCAATTCCGCGCGGTCGCCCTTGCGGTAGAGTTCGACCGATTCGCGGCGCTGCTTGATCATTTTCTGGAGGACTTCGGTCACGAGCGCATCGTCGTCGGGCTGAACGCTCGCGGTGCGGAGTTCGATATCGCGATTCTTGATCGCCGACTGAATCAGCCGGATGGTGCCGGTCGCTGCCTTGTCGCCGCTTTTCATCGCAATGATCAGCGCGGCCTTGATGTCGTCGCGAATCATTCGCGTCCCTCGTCGTGCAGTGGAAACGTCGTGTCCTAACGGCGCAATGCGCGGTTGGACAGGCGTTGACGAAAGCGGCGGATGTGCCTAGCCCGCACCACTTAGCGACATCGCTGCAAACCGATACGGAAAGGCTCCATCCACCGATGGCCGAAGCACGACCCCTGCCTGCGCCTCAACCAGACGGCGCGACGGGAGTCATTGTCTTTGCCGACGGGCGCGTGATCTGGGGCGGCGGGTTCGGCGCGGAAGGCGAGGCGGTCGGCGAACTGTGCTTCCACACCGCAATGACCGGATATCAGGAGATCATGACCGATCCGTCATTCGCGAAACAAGTCATCGCGTTCACCTTCCCGCACATCGGCAATGTCGGGGCGAACGACGAGGACGTGGAGGCGGAGGAAGCGCATGCGCTCGGCTGCGTGGTGCGCGAAGTGGTGACCGCGCCGAGCAATTATCGGTCGAGCGAAGGTTTCGCGGAATGGATGGCGCGGCGCGGGCGGATCGGGATTTGTGGGGTGGATACGCGGGCGCTGACCAAAATCGTGCGCCGCGAGGGACCGCCGAACATTGCGATTGCGCATAATGCGGCGGGTGAGTTCGATTTGGAGAAATTGCAGCGGATGGCGGCGGAATGGCCGGGGCTGGAGGGGATGGACCTGGCCCGGGACGTGAGCCGGTTGCAGGTGGAGCGTTGGTCTGGTGGGAAATGGGTGTGGGCCTCTCCCCTACCGCTTGCGGGAGGGGCCGGGGGTGGGCCTGTCTCGAACGCCGCTGCCGATGGACAGGCCCACCCCCCGGCCCCCTCCCGCGAAGCGGTAGGGGGAGAAGCGCGCCCCCACGTGGTCGCGATCGATTATGGCTCCAAGCACAATATCTTCCGCAATCTGGAGGAAGCCGGTGCGCGCGTGACGGTGCTTCCGGCCACGGCCTCCTTCGAAGAGGTGATGGCGCACGATCCGGATGGTTTCTTCCTCTCCAACGGGCCGGGCGATCCGGCGGCGACGGGGGAATATGCGGTGCCGGTGATCCAAAAGATGCTGGAGACCAACAAGCCTTTGTTCGGCATCTGCCTTGGGCACCAATTGCTTGCGCTGGCGGTGGGCGGACGGACGTCGAAGATGTTTCAGGGCCATCGCGGCGCCAACCATCCGGTCAAGCGGATCGCCGATGGCGCGGTCGAGATTACCAGTATGAACCACGGCTTCGCGGTCGAGCGCGAGGGGCTTCCGGCCAATGCGCGCGAGACCCATGTCAGCCTGTTCGACGGCAGCAATTGCGGGTTCGAGCTGACCGACCGCCCGGCGTTCAGCGTGCAATATCACCCCGAAGCGAGCCCGGGGCCGCAGGACAGCTTCTATTTGTTCGAGCGTTTTGTGGAGAGCATGAAGTGAGGCTGTTCGTTGCCCTTCTGGTCATGCCGATTATGAGCTGTTCCGGCGACAGCAATTCGGACCAGTTCGAGCTTTCCGCGTATGAAGGAGGGCCTGTCGGCGGTGTTGCAACCGTTGATGCGAAGGAACAAGTGCCTATTGCACTGATGGAATGCGGGATCAAAGCGTTTGAGGTGCGCCCTGCGACCGACAGCGTAGTCCTGTTCCGGTTCAGTGGAGATCAAGCGGCTCGGGCCTGTGTCCAAAGGAAGCTCCCAAAGGGCGTTCCGATCCGATCCCTAAGTAGGTCGAGCCTGCACAAGACCGGGAGCACACGAGAGAGCTAATGCCCCGCCGCACAGACATTTCCTCCATCCTCATCATTGGCGCTGGTCCGATCGTCATCGGGCAGGCGGCGGAGTTCGATTATTCGGGGAGCCAGGCGGTCAAGGCGCTGAAGGCCGAGGGTTATCGCGTTATCGTGGTCAATTCGAACCCGGCGACGATCATGACCGATCCCGACCTTGCCGACGCCACGTACATCGAGCCGGTGACGCCGGAAATCGTCGCCAAGATCTGCGAGAAGGAGCGGCATGTTGTTCCTGGAGGGTTCGCCATTCTGCCGACGATGGGCGGGCAGACGGGGCTGAATACGGCGCTTGCGCTGTACAAGGACGGCACGCTCGACCGGCTCGGGATCGAGCTGATCGGCGCCAATGCCGAAGCGATCGAGAAAGCCGAGGACCGGCAGAAATTCCGCGATGCGATGGACCAGATCGGGCTTGAGAGTCCGCGCTCGTCGATCGTCCATTCGATGGAGGAGGCATGGGCCGCGTTCGAGCATGTCGGGCTGCCCGCGGTCATCCGGCCGAGCTTCACGCTCGGCGGGACGGGCGGGGGCATCGCCTATAACCGCGACGAATATGAGCATTTCGTCCGCTCCGGGCTGGAGGCGTCTCCCACCACCGAAGTGCTGATCGACGAGAGCCTGGTCGGGTGGAAGGAATATGAGATGGAGGTGGTGCGCGACCGCGCGGACAATGCCATCATCATCTGCTCGATCGAGAATGTCGATCCGATGGGGGTGCACACGGGCGATTCGATCACGGTCGCGCCGGCGCTGACGCTGACCGACAAGGAATATCAAAGGATGCGCTCGGCGAGCATTGCCGTGTTGCGCGAAATCGGTGTCGAAACAGGCGGTTCGAACGTCCAGTTCGCAGTCGATCCGAAGACTGGGCGGATGATCGTGATCGAGATGAACCCACGCGTGTCGCGATCCTCGGCGCTGGCATCGAAGGCGACCGGCTTTCCGATTGCCAAGGTCGCGGCGCGGCTGGCGGTTGGCTACACGCTCGACGAGATTTCGAATGACATTACCGGCGGTGCGATGCCCGCGAGCTTCGAGCCGACCATCGATTATGTGGTGACCAAAGTGCCGCGCTTCGCGTTCGAGAAGTTCAAGGGTGCGGAGCCGATCCTGTCCACGGCGATGAAGTCGGTCGGCGAAGTGATGGCGGTGGGCCGTTCCTTCGCGGAGAGCCTGCAGAAGGCGCTGCGCGGGCTGGAGACGGGCCTGTGCGGATTGGACCGGGTGCGCGAGCTGGACGGCGCCAACCCCCAGGCGATCGAAACGGCCCTGGCGCGATCGACCCCGGACCGCATGCTGGTGGCGGGAGAAGCCCTGCGCCAGGGTTTCACGGTCGAGCGGATCAATGCAATTTCGGGCTTCGATCCGTGGTTCCTGCAGCGGCTAGAAGAGATCGTGCGCGCCGAGGAGCAGGTGCGCGATCAGGGTTTGCCGAACGATGTCGCGGGCATGCGGCGGCTGAAAGCGATGGGTTTCTCGGATGCGCGTCTGGCGCAGCTCGCGGTGCGGTCGGCGCATTCAGCGCGCGAGCCGAAATCGGGCGTGGTGCACGATGCGGTCAAGGGCATGACGGGCGGCGTCACCGAGGCCGAAGTGCGCGCGCATCGGGCCAAGCTTGGCGTGCGTCCTGTGTTCAAGCGCATCGACAGCTGCGCGGCGGAGTTCGATGCGACTACGCCCTATCTCTACTCGACCTATGAAGCGCCGTTGTTCGGCGAGCCCGAGGACGAAGCGGAGATCAGCGACCGGCGCAAGGTGATGATCCTGGGCGGCGGGCCGAACCGGATCGGGCAGGGGATCGAGTTCGATTATTGCTGCTGCCACGCGGCGTTCGCGCTCGGGCGGGACGGCGCCGGGTTCGAGACCATCATGGTCAATTGCAATCCGGAGACGGTATCGACCGACCCGGACACGTCCGACCGGCTCTATTTCGAGCCGCTGACGGCCGAGGATGTGCTCGAGATCGTGCGCCGGGAGATGGAGCGCGGCGAGCTGCTTGGCGTGATCGTCCAGCTCGGCGGACAGACTCCGCTGAAGCTTGCGCAGGAGCTGCAGAATGCGGGCGTGCCGATTCTCGGGACGTCGCCCGACAGCATCGATCTGGCGGAGGATCGCGAGCGTTTCGCGGATTTGGTGCAACGGCTGGGGCTAAAACAACCCGAGAACGGCCTCGCCCGTAGCCGCGACGAAGCGATCGCGGTGGCGGAGCGGATCGGTTATCCGGTGCTTTTGCGGCCGTCTTATGTGCTTGGCGGGCGCGGCATGGAAGTGGTCGAAGGGCCTGACCAGCTCGATCATTACATCGCCACTGCGATGGCGGTGTCGGGATCAAGCCCGGTGCTGATCGACCGCTATCTGCGCGATGCGATCGAGGTCGATGTCGATGCGATTTGCGACGGCACCGATGCGGTGGTCGCGGGCGTGCTCCAGCATATCGAGGAAGCGGGCGTCCATTCGGGCGACAGCAGCTGCTCGCTGCCGCCGTACAGCTTGCCGCCGCCGATCATCGAGGAAATCGAGCGGCAGGCGAAGGCGCTTGCGTTGGCGCTTGGCGTCAAGGGCCTGATGAACGTCCAGTTCGCGGTCAAGGATAGCGAAGTCTATCTGATCGAGGTCAATCCGCGCGCCAGTCGGACCGTGCCGTTCGTGGCCAAGGCGATCGGAGTGCCGGTGGCCAAGATCGCGGCGCGGGTGATGGCGGGCGAACCCTTGTCGTCATTCCCGCCGATCAAGCGCGACCTGCGCCATATCGCGGTGAAGGAATCCGTGTTCCCGTTCGCGCGCTTTCCCGGCACCGATCCACAGCTTGGACCGGAAATGAAGAGCACCGGCGAAGTCATGGGAATCGACGTGGATTTTCATGTTGCCTTCAGCAAGGCTTTGCTTGGGTCGGGCACCGTTTTGCCGGATGGGGGGACCGCGTTCGTGTCGGTCAAAGACGCCGACAAGGACAATATCGTGCCGGCCGCAGAGAAATTGGTCGAGCTCGGTTTCCGTATTCTGGCGACTGCCGGGACCGCCGATCATCTGTCGGCGTGCGGGATCGCGGTCGAGACGGTCAACAAGGTCGCGCAGGGCCGCCCGCATATCGTCGACCGGATCCTCGACGGCGAAGTCGATCTGGTGTTCAACACGACCGAGGGCTGGCAGTCGCTGAAGGACAGTCATTCGATCCGCACGACTGCGCTGATGCGCAAGGTGCCGTACTTCACGACGGCAGCCGCGAGCCTGGCGGCGGCGCATGCGATCCAGGCCGTGCGCGGGCATGCGCTTGAAGTCGCGTCGCTCCAACACTATTATTCCGCTTCCGAGAACTAAGCTTCCGCCGAAAATCGGTGTTCAGGAGCGCGCCATCCGGCGGCGTAAGCCGGCTGTTTGATAAAGGGTTTGATTATGGCGAGTGCCGAAAAGGTACCGATGCTGGCTGAGGGCCACCGCAAACTGAACGACGAAGTGCGTCAGCTCAAGATGATCGAGCGTCCGTCGGTGATCGAGGCGATCGAGGTTGCGCGCGCGCACGGGGATCTGTCGGAAAACGCCGAATATCACGCCGCGAAGGAACGCCAGGGCCAGATCGAAGCGATGATCGGCGACATGGAGGACCAGCTGAGCCGCGCGCTGGTAATCGACCCGACGACCCTGACAGGGGACAAGGTCGTGTTCGGCGCCACCGTCACGCTCATCGACGAGGAAAAGAAGACGGTGCGCTATCAGCTCGTCGGTCAGGTCGAGGCTGACGCCAGGATCGGTCGGATCAGTTATAATTCGCCCCTTGGACGCGCCTTGATCGGGCGGCAGGTCAAGGAAGAGGTGGAAGTCGAGACTCCGTCCGGCGACCGCTATTACCAAATTACCAAGATCGAGTTCATCTGAGGCACACAGTCGGCAGCGGGTCGGTAAAGACCGCGACGGTCGTGCTTGCCGCGATGACCGCCGCGATGTGGCTGATCGTCGCCGTGATCGGTGCCGACCAGAACGCCGCCGGGGCGATGGGCTTCATTCCGGCGCGGCTGAGCGGAATGGTCGATGTCTCTCCCGCAGTCCCGGCGTTGCTGACGCCGCTCAGCGCGACCCTGGTCCACGGCGGCTTTTTCCACCTCGCGCTGAATCTGCTCATGCTGTTGTGGTGCGGAACCGCGGTCGAGCGCGTACTCGGGCGGGGCGCGCTAATCCTGCTGTATGTCGTCGGCGCATTTACGTCGGCGATGGCGCAATGGGCGATCGATCCGCAGTCGCTGGTGCCGATGATCGGGGCCAGCGGCGCGATCAGCGCGATCATCGGCGCGTTCGCATTGAGCTTCGGGCGGCCCAAACAGATCGTACGGTCGCAGGCGCTTAACCGCGCGATCAACGCCTTGTGGTTGCTCGCCGCATGGATCGTGCTTCAGCTGATGACGGGTATGCTTGCGGGTGGGCAGGGGCTGGTGCTCGCGACCCCCGCGCATATCGGGGGATTCGTCGCGGGCCTGCTCATGCAGCGGCCGCTGCTGTTGTGGCGCTATCGCAAGGCCTGAGGCGGGGCCACGGTCGCGGCCGGGTTAAGCTGAGGTCGCCTTGCTTCGCGAAGCATCTTGAACCGCGCGCCAGCGTCGCTTTGAGCGGAAGCCCTTGCTTTGACCCATTCCGCACGTTCAGCCTGCCCAAATGAACCGCACGAGGGCCATCGCGAACGCGAAGACGAAAGCGTATCCGAACTGATCAAGGCGCACGAGGTCTTGACCCTTTTTGCGCCTGATCCTCCCCACGAACGACATGACGAACCCGAGTGCCACCGGCGTCAGGATAAGGCTCAATATGCGGAGCGAGGGGTCGCGGATGTGTGACGTCGGGAAGATCAAAAGGCTAATGCCCCCAGCTATGAGGCCCCAGAGCGTGAAGCCCAACGTCGACAGTGCGGGATTTCTCGGTCGCTTCAAAGTGTTGGCGAGTCCATGGAAGCCGAGTTCAACAATCAGTTCAAAAAATACTTGAAGAAGCAGTTCGCCGAGGAACTGAAAAATCACCTCAAAAATGAGTTCCATGGTCAGATCCCGGGTGTCGAGGCAGCAGCTAGCTTAGAAGCATGGGAGGCTAAGCCGGTCGACCCCACAGCAAGCCCGAGTGCCGACGCGCTGCCGCAGCGCTACACTCGTGATGACGCCGAAAGCCTAGGCTGAGGCCGGATCGGTTGCGGTCTCTACCTCCGGCTCCAGCAACCGGTGGAGGTGGACGACGACATAGCGCATCTCGGCATCGTCGACAGTTTGCTGCGCCTTGCTGCGCCAGGCTTCCTCGGCAGTTGCGTAATTGTCGTAGATGCCGACCAGGTCGATCGCGTCGAGATCTACGAAATCGAGGCCCTGTGGGTCCTTGACCCGGCCGCCGAATACCAGATGAAGCTTGCTCATGCCGGCCCGCTAGCAGGAAAATTCCCGCTTGCGAACCGGCGTGACCGGATTATTCGCCGCCGCGTGCAGCGCCCAGCGCCGCCTGCGCCGACATCTTGGCGGCATCGCTCGCGCCTTCGAAGATCGAGCGCAAAGTTTCGCTGCCGCGCTCCGAAGTCAGGCCCAGTTCGGATAGCCGCTGGGTCCCAGCATCCTTGGCCGCGGCAGCTGCCGCTTTCGCGGTTTCGGTCAGGCGTTTTCCGACCGGGCGCAGCGCTTTGGTCTCAGTATCCGTCCGTGGCAGCAGCGCTGCGATCAGGGCGCCGGCCGCAAGCCCGCCAGCAAGCGCGATCAATGGGGCTTCATCAAGCCGTTCAGCAGTGCGCTGGCGCGCGTCCGCTACGCTGTCCCGGGCACTTCCGAGCGCGGTGAGCGCACGTTTCCGGGCCTGGTCCGCAAGGCCTTGGCCGTCGCGATCATGCGCGGGGCCGCGGGTGTCTGACTCGCTCATTCGACTGTCTCCGTTTTCTGTTTTTCGTTTTTCGTCCGGCGTTTGCGCGACTTGCCTTCGCTGTTTTTCGCCTTGACCCCGTCGGTCATCCTTCCCGCGAGATCCATCAGCGGATGGCGGGCGAGAAACAGCACCAGTGCCGCCGCGATACTCCCTGCCGCGGCCGGACGCCGCTTGACCGCATCGACCGCATCCTCGGCGAGGTCCGCGCCTTTGATCTTGGCGCCCTCCCAGGCGTTCTGGGCAAGGGTTTTCGGACTGAGCCGATCCTGCAGCTGATGGGCAGTGGCCATCATCCTTCCGCGCGCGCGTTCGGCGTTGATCCGCGCGGCCGCGATGTCCGGCGTGTCCTTGCTCATAACGCTTTCCTGGCCTTGGCCATGCCGAGATAGAAGAGCCCGCCCGCCAATCCCATGAAGAGGAGGAAGGTGATCACACCCGCGCCCAATGGGCCCACATGCGGGTCGAGCACATGGAAGACACCGAGCACCAGCGCCCCGAATGATGCGATGGCGAGGAGCGAAGCGGCCCCAATCAGCGCGGCGGGGACAGCCAGCGCCCTGACCTTTGCCGTCGCCGTCGCCTTAACCACATCGACCTCGGCGCGGGCATAGGCCTTGCCGTCCTCGACGAGCTGATGGACGAGATCGCCCACCGGACGATCCTCGTCGGGCCCGATCGGCGGAGGATCAGCCGGTTTCAGCATCAATCGGCAAACCGCGTCGGTCCGGGCTTTCCGTCATCGTCTTTGGTGCTCGCGAGGCCGTTCTTCAGCAGGCGGGCAAGCGCGAAACCGATGATCGCCGCGCCAGCGAGCGCGACACCAGGGCTCTTGCGAATGAATTCGCGCGAATCTTCCAGCAGCGCGTCGGCGTCCTTGGCGGCAAGACCGTTGGCGGCGCTTTCGATCGAGCCCGCGGCGCGGCGCGCATAGTCGCCATATTCCTGGCCAAGCCGCTCATCGAGGCCGCTGGCGGTGTCGCCGACCATCCGCGCGACGTTGGCGAGTGCTTCGGAGCCGCGTTCCATTCCCTGCCCGAGCAAGTCGCGAGCCTTGGTTCCGGCTTGAGTCGAAAGATTCTCAGTCTCGCCGCGCAGCTTTTCGGTCCAGCTGCCGCTGGACTTCGACGACGCCGAGGAATCGATCACGAGCGAATCGTTCTCGCTCGCCTCGGAGCCTGATTTTGACGCGCCGGCGATGATTGAATCCGTTCCTTCGGGAAGCTCGTTGTTGTTCTGGACCATTTTATCCTCCTTTGCCTGACTCAACCCGATCCACCAGCCGTTCGTTCCAGCCAGAACCGCGAAAGTTGCACGGTCCGGCGCGGAGTTTATGAGAGCGCCTGCACATATTCTTCATTACACTTCCGAAACGGGGATTTCCATGACCGCAATCGTCGACGTCCATGCGCGCTACATTCTCGACAGTCGCGGCAATCCGACGGTTGAGGTCGACGTCACGCTGGAGGACGGCAGTCT
>JBDSZD010000158.1:0-5486 GCA_039925325.1 Sphingomicrobium sp. | reverse complement strand
CCGATCCCGTCTCGCCGACTGTTGTGCCATACCCTCCTTCGACCGACTACGTCCCGACGACCTCTGGTCTCGACGGCTAGGCCGCCGCTGCGACCGGAGCCCTGTATTCCTCGTTGCTGGTCAGCAGCGCCCAGACGATCCGCGCCGTCTTGTTGGCGACGGCAACAGCTTCGCCCGGCTGATCTTCTTGCGAAGCACGGCTCGGCCACACGTATCTGCGCCGTGAACCTGAAAAACATGCTTGGCGATATCCAACCCGATTATGCTAACTTCCGACACGGACGCCTCCCTCAAGTGGTGTTCAACACCTCCACTTTGGCACATCAATGCCGTCGGGGGGCGTCCACCCCATCACCCTTAGCGGACATTCTTGTGAGCTGATCCGTAGCATTCTGGCAAACTGCTGGAGGTCCCTCATGCTCAACATCTGCCTGCCGATACCTGGAACGCCCAACCGCAACGGTCGAAAGCAAACCGGCGCAAAGCTTGCGCTCAAGCCATTCCAAGTCTGGGGCATTCGAATCCGCCTGCAGGTAGCCAACAGCTTTCGGGACTTGGCGCTCTTCGACCTCGCACTCGATAGCAAATTGCGCGGCTGCGACCTCTCCGCGCTCAAGGTCTCTGATCTGATGTCCACTACCGGAGTTAGGTCCCGTGTGACTATCATGCAGCGCAAGACCGGTCGACCAGTCACGTTCGAGGTGACGCAGCAGACCCGCCGCTCAATCGCCAGCTGGATCGACGCCAAAGGCCTCAGGGGTGAAGACTGGTTGTTTCCAAGCAGGAGCAAGAAGGGCTTTCACTTTACCACCCGGCAATACTCACGGCTGGTGGCCAAGTGGGTCGCTTCCGTCGGATTAGATCCAGCCGCTTACGGTACCCACAGCATGCGCCGCACCAAGGTGTCGCTGCTTTACAAGAAAACGGGAAACCTGAGAGCCTGTCAGCTGCTGCTGGGGCACACCAAGCTTGAGAGCACGGTCAGATACCTTGGCGTTGAGGTGGATGATGCCCTGGAGCAATCGGAGGGCTTAGAGCTATAACTAGAAAATCAAGGTCTCTTGTTCCAGGACTGGCGGAATGGATGAAGGGTCGAACGCTGCTTGCCCTGTGTAATTCCTGTGCAACCTGCATGGGATAATTTGGGAATTTGATGGAACTTGGTGCCTTGTCGTCATGTGGTTAAACGCGGCCTCCAGAAGGAACGGGAAGACGCGGGAATTAACTCGTGAATGTGGAACGGAACCTGAAAATCGCAGTGTCGGCGGTTCGATCCCGTCCCTGGGCACCACCCTCACGGGGCTCTGAAAGCAACTCTCGCCCGCGCAGCAAACCATAGCTGGGGGTTCCGCGATTTGCCTTCAAGCTCCAATGGCTTACCATCCGGGAGTCTGTTGAAACCGCGGCGGTTTCGGCCTGTGCCGGTACATGCAAAGGAAGAGCATGAGCGCGACGCCTTTGAGAATATCCGGGACCGGCGCGTATCACCCGATTGCCAGGGTCTCGTCGCAGCAGATGGACGCGAAAATCAACAAGCCATCCGGCTGGACCGAGGCTAATTTCAGGATTCGGGAGCGTGGCGTCGCGTCGCCGGAGGAAACTACGTCCGCCATGGGCGCAGCGGCCGCGAGGCAGGCGCTCGATGCGGCGGGGGTTCATCCGACCGACCTCGACGTCATCATCGGCGCTTGCGGCGTGATGGAGCAGCCGATCCCGGGCACGTCCGTCCTCATCCAGCAAAAGCTCGGTCTCGGTTCCAGCGGAATTCCGGCGTTCGATGTCAACGCGACCTGCTTGTCGTTTCTCGCGGCGCTTGATGTCGTGGCGATGGGATTTGCAAGCCGGCGATGGTCGCGCGCCTTGGTCGTGTCCTCCGACATTGCGTCCGCCGCGCTGGATTTCTCCGACCCTGGCGCTTCCGTCATTTTCGGCGATGGCGCAGCGGCCGCAGTGATCGAGCGCTGCGACGAGGTTACCGGGCCGTCACTGCTCGCCTGCCGGATTGAAACCTTCGGTGACGGTTTCGAGCTATGCGAATTGCGGGCGGGCGGAACGCGGATGCGGCCGCATGACGATCTCGAAGGCTTTCTCGCTGGATCGAGATTCCGGATGGATGGACCCGGTGTGTACCGCGCAGCGCGCAAGCGCGCGCCTAGGCTGATCCAGAAACTTCTCGCGGATGCGGGCGTCACTTTAGACGAAATCCAGCTGGTCATCCCGCATCAGGCAAGCGCGCACGGATTGAGCTACCTTCACGACGTGCTTGGGTTCACGGAGGAGCGGATCGTCGATGTCTTCCACATGTGCGGTAATCAGATCGCCGCATCGATGCCGACCGCTTTGCACGAAGCCGTGGCGTCGAAACGCCTGAAGCGCGGCGACCTGGCATTGATGATCGGAACGGCCGCCGGCATTTCGGTGGGCGCCGCGGTCATCCGATATTGATTTGAACAGAATTCTCGTCACCGGTGCCACTGGCTTCCTTGGCTCGCACGTGGTGCGTGCGCTGGTCGGTCGGGGAACGGCCGTCGTCGCCACCGGCAGGGACGGCTCGAAGGCGCCGCCGGCGACCGAGGGCCTAACGTTCGTCGCGGCGGACCTTTCGAATGCTAGCGACGTCGAGCGACTGCGCGAAGAGGCGGGATTGATCGACGCCGTCGTTCATGCCGCCGCCTTGTCGGCGCCATGGGGCTCCTGTGCCGCATTTCACTCGGCCAATGTCATTGCGACCGAGCATATGCTCGAACTCGCCCGAAGCAGCGGCGCCCGCAGGTTCGTCCACATCTCCACGCCGAGCGTCTATTTTCGATTCGAGGATCAGCTTGACGTTCGCGAGAGCGACCCGCTTCCCAAGCCAGTCAATCTCTACGCGGCCACAAAACGGAAAGCCGAGGAACTGGTGTTGAATGCCGACGCGCTTGACGGCTTCATTCTGCGTCCGCGCGGCCTTTACGGAGCGGGCGATACCGCATTGCTCCCGCGGCTCATTCGCGCGGCGCGGCAACGACCGCTGCCGTTGTTGCGCAATGGCCAGGCCATGACCGATCTGACGCACGTCACCGACGCTGCACAGGCGATACTTGCCGCGCTTGACGCGCCGCCAGGTGCGCGCGGAATCTACAATATTTCAGGCGGTATTCCGCTGCGGCTGAAGGACGTCATCGATCGGGCATGCGAGCGCTCCGGGATCACCGCGCGGTGGCGGTCCATGTCGATGACGACGACGCTTGCTGCAGCGCGCGCGATGGAGTGGGCATGCGCGTGCCTGCCGTCGAGGCCCGAGCCGCCGATCACCGCATATGGCGTCGGCGTGCTCGCCTTCAGCCAGACGCTGAACATCGATGCCGCGCGTCATTCGCTCGGGTGGACACCGAATATCGGCTTTGACGAAGGCCTCGACCTGACGTTCGGGAAGGACCCCCATGGAGCCTGAATTTCCGATCAGCGCCTACGTTTGTGCGCCCGAATGGCCGCTCATGCGGGGCGGGCGCTGGCGGCGGGTCCGCGTACCTGTGCGCTACGGCTTCTTCGTCCACCCGGTCGCAGGCCCGGTCCTTATCGACACCGGCTACACGACCAAGGTCACGACCGGGAAGCGCGCGATTGACCTGTGGCTCTACGCAGCAGTGCTCCGGCCGCAGCTGGTGGAAGACGCCCAACTGGAGCCATTCCTTCGCGCCCGGGGTTTCGCGTTGGAGGATGTCCGCGCGGTTGTCCTGACCCACTTCCACGCCGATCATATCTCGGCCGCGCGCGACCTCCCAAATGCGCGGTTTTACGCCAGCGGGTCTGCGTACAGGCAGCTCCTGCAGTGGAGTCACTGGAAGCGGACCCGGCACGGCGTCTTCCTGGACCTGCTGCCGAAAGACTTTGAGGCGCGACTGACCGATTTCGAAAATGCAGCGGAGGTGAGTGGCCCGCTTGGCCTGGGCGCGTGCCGGGACCTGTTCGATGACAGCTCCGTGCTGATCGTGCCGCTCCCGGGCCATGCCATCGGCCATGTCGGGGTGGCGTTCGCAACTCTCGACCCCCCCCTGCTCTACGCCGCCGACGTAGAATGGATACGCGGGGCGTTGAGCCCCGGACGCTCCGGGCTGGCCGCGCGGGTCGTCAGCCACGATCTCAAAGCTGGCAAGGCAAGCAGCGCGCGGGCGCTCGCGTTCGAACAAGCGGGCGGACGGCTGGTGCTATGCCATGACCCCGAACCGGCGCCATGAACCTTCACGCGCTCCAAGCCATTCGTGCGTTCGCGCGCACCCGGCGCTTGCAGCGCAAACTTCGCACGCGCGAGGACATTGTCGCCTGGCGAGAGCAACGGCTGCGCCACTTCCTCGACAAAGTCGCGCCGCGAACGCCATTTTACCGGGACTTCAAGGGAGCAGATCTCAGCGCTCTGCCGGTGATGGACAAAGCGCGGGTGCTGGAGAACTTTCACCTCCTCAACGTCGCTGGAGTGACGTCCGCCGAAGCATGGGCGGCAATCGACAAAGGTGAACGTGTCCGCGGCCTGGTCGCGGGTTACAGCACCGGTACCAGCGGTAATCGCGGGCTGTTCCTGATCAGCGACAAGGAGCGGTTCATCTGGCTCGGGGTTCTGCTCGCCAAGACGCTAACCGACTTCCCATGGCGCAAATACCGCGTGGCTTTGGCGCTCCCCGCAAGCAGCGCGCTGTACGATTCCGCGACTGAAACCGGGCGCATCACGCTGCGGTTCTTTGACCTCCGTCTCGGGCTTCGCGCCTGGCGCGATCAGCTCGACGACTTCGCACCGGATACGATTGTCGCTCCGCCCAAGGTCCTGCGCGCGTTAGCCGAGGACCCGCGCAACCTTCGTCCGAAACATCTTTTTTCAGCGGCGGAAATTCTTGATCCGCTCGATCGTCAGGCGATTGAACTGGCGTTCGACGTGAATGTCAGGGAGATTTATCAGGCGACCGAGGGATTGTTCGCGGTCGCCTGCCCGCACGGCACGCTGCACTTGTGCGAGGATATTGTCGCGTTTGAATGGGAAGACACGGTCCCGGGGTCAAGGACGGTTTCGCCGCTAATCACCGACTTCACCCGGACCAGCCAGGTCATGGCGCGGTATCGCATGAACGATTTGATCGAGCTATCCGATACGTCCTGCGCCTGCGGATCGCCGTTGCAGCCCGTACGGTCGATTCTCGGACGCGCCGACGATGTCTTCATTCTGCGTGCGGGCGACGGCGAGCCTCTGCTGATCACCCCCGACGTTCTCCGCAACGCAGTGGTCGATGCCGACCGGCGCATCGAAAACTTCCGGGTCACCCAATTGTCGGAAGCGCAGGTCGAGGTTCGGCTGCCCGAGGACCTTGGGTTGGACATGGCCGGTAAGGCCGCAGCCGCCGTTCTGCAGACATTGCGCAATGCGGGCGCGGCGGACGTCGACGTTATCGCGGCGATCGGAGTAACTATTCCGTACGACAAGAAATTGCGGCGCGTGCACCGGGCCTGGTCGCCTTCCG
>JBDSZD010000157.1:0-4462 GCA_039925325.1 Sphingomicrobium sp. | reverse complement strand
TGCCAATCTGGAAGAAGTAGATGCGGGCCACGTCTCGCGACGAAGCGCCCAATATCTTGAGGGTGGCAATATTGTCCCGCTTGCCCGCGAGGTAGGAGGCGACCCCATTGCCGACTCCGATGCCGGCAATGACCAAGGCCGCAAGGCCGATCAACGAGAGAAATTGCCCCATGCGGTCGAAAAAGCGGCTCGCTCCCGGCGCCGCGCGATTACGACTCTGAAACTCCCAGCCGGCAGCCTCGAATCTTGCCTTCAGCCGGTCGATAACCGATTCCGGGTCGGCACCCGCCGCCAACCGGATACGGTATTTGCTTCGGAACAGACTGCCCGGAACGAGCAGTTCCGTTTTTTGCAGACCGTCCATGCTGACCAGGGCCACCGGCCCCAGCGTGAAGCCTTCGCTGACCCGGTCCGGCTCATCCTCGATGATTCCGCGGATGAGGAAATCCGCCTGACCATAACGCACCGCATCGCCAATCCTGAGCGACAGCCGCTGAGCGAGCGCCGGGCCGATCACGATCTGGTCGGATGCGAGCGGCAGTGCGGACCCGCGGACCCTTAGCGCACCGTAAAGCGGGTATTTGCCATCGACTGCCTTGAGCTCGGTCAGCACCCCAACGCCGCTGTCGTCGGTCCGTCGCGCCATCGCCTGCATGCGGACGGTCTCGCTCAGTCGTCCTTCCCGCGTCAGCGCCGCTTTCTCGGCTGCGGTGGCTTCTCTCTGCGAAATTTCGATTTCGAGGTCGCCGCCGAGAAATGCCTGGCCGTTCGCGGACAGCTCGCTTTGGATCGCGGCGTTAAGGCTGCCGATCGTCGCCAGCGTCGTGACGCCCAGCAGCAAACACACGAACAGCAAACGCAGCCCGCGGAACCCGCCGGTCATATCACGCCAGGCGAGCGCCCACGCTTTGGTCCAGCCGAGATCCCTCAAGCGAGGACGTCCGAGACGATCCTGCCGTCTTCCATTCGCACGACGCGCCCGCACCGGTCGGCGAGGGATGGGTCGTGCGTGATGATGACGAGCGTTGCGGACGCCGCAGCTTGCCGTTCGAACAGCAGGTCGATGATCCCGCTGCTGGTCGCCTGGTCGAGGTTGCCAGTGGGCTCGTCGGCGAAGATGATGTCCGGCCGCGGGGCAACCGCTCGCGCGATCGCGACGCGCTGCTGTTCGCCTCCCGAGAGCTGCGACGGATAATGGGTCAGGCGATGCCCAAGACCGACCGCCTCTAGCTCGGCGCGAGCCTTTTCGAACGGCGCGGAATCGCCGGCAAGCTCCAGCGGGATCGCCACATTCTCAAGCGCGGTCATCGTCGGCAGAAGGTGGAAACTTTGCAGCACGATCCCGATCTTGCCGCGGCGGGCGCGCGCAAGCGCATCCTCATCGAGCCCGGAATAATCCATGCCCCCGACGCTCAGTTGGCCGGACGTCGCGCGTTCAAGCCCGGAAAGAATGGCCATCAGCGACGACTTGCCCGATCCGGAAGGGCCGAGAATGGCGAGACTTTCCCCGGCGCCGATGGCGATATCCACGTCTTTCAGGATGTGGGTCGCGGCATCCCGCGCGCCCAATGTGAGGTTGATGCCGCGCGCAAGGATCATGCTATCCGCGCCGGCGTTGAGCTTTGCCATATGAGGGGAACAGGTCCTTGACTTGGGAACGGGTGCGTTATGCGACGATGATAGCGAGCGTCCACTTTATTGCAGGCGGATGTTCGTCCCAAGCACCAGAAACCAATCTTGCGACGGAAGCCGCAGCCGTAGCCGCGGACTTGAGTCGGGAGCAGATTCAAGAGGGCAAGCTCGTGCTTGCGTTCGGCGACAGCCTTTATGCCGGTTACGGACTTGCGCCGAATGAAGCCTTCCCCGCCCAGTTGGAAAAGGCGTTGCGGCAGCAGGGCGTCGTCGCGACTGTCCACAACGCCGGTGTGTCGGGCGACACTTCCGCAGCTGGCTTGCAACGGCTGAACTTCACCCTCGACGGACTGCCCCGAACACCTGAGCTCGCGATTGTCGGGCTCGGCGGCAACGATATGCTGCGCGGGCTCGATCCCGCCGCGACGCGGGCGAATTTGCTTGAAATTTGCCAGCAGCTGCGCCGGCGCGGAATCAAAGTCGTGTTGACGGGCATGGTCGCCGCCCCAAACCTGGGGCGGGATTACAGCAGCCGCTTCAACGCTTTATTCCCGCAAGTCGCCACGCAATGCGGAGCGACCCTTTATCCATTCTTCCTGGATGGCGTGATCACAGACCGCACTCTGATGCTCCCGGACCGCCTTCATCCGAACGGTTCGGGCGTCCACCGCATTGTCGCCAAAATCCAGCCGATGATCGCCCGTGAATTGCTTCGAGAAGACTAGGCAGTCCTGCGTTATGTCACCAGCCATTACGGACTGCCCCCGGCAGTCCTATGGCTGGTGACGGAAGCAGTCAGGTGCGAACCGGTCTCTGCCGAAATTTCCCTGCTATCAGGCAATTTACAGGGAAATCACGCTTTTTTGGCCTCAAAACGAACTCATGAGCGGTCATACAACGGCAGAAATCAGCCATTTCTGGAAGCCAATTCCCTGCGAACGGAACAGGGAATTCGCCAGCGATATCAGGGATCGATTCCGGACCAAATAGCGATTGCGCTCGACAGCAATAGGGAATGGGCTTGCAGCGAGGCCTACGCGTCGTCGTCCGCTGGCTCGGTTATTTCGGCACGAAGAAGAACCATCATATAGCCGTTCGCCTGCCCGAGCACCTGTTCGGTGAGGAGCTCAGCTCGTCCGCAATCCCGGTCCGACAGCCAAACTTCGGGATGACATTCCTCTGGTTCGGAAATCGACCGCGGCAACCAGGAATTGTTCGCGAGAGAATCGCTCGGTGCCGATTGTCCAATGCGCACGGCTATCCAGGGGAAGTCCTCGTTCCGGTAAATGCGCATAACTCTGGCTTGATGCAGGATTAAGACGGCGATTCGGTCGCGCGAAGCATCAACATAGGCCCTCGCCATTGGAGTTCGCACGGATCCGGTCAGTGGACTGGGAACTGCTTCCAAAGGGCTCGGCAGAGCGGGTTCTCGCCCGTCTTGGTGCCCACAAGCAGATAGATCCCGCACGTTTGAAGGTTGCGACGGAGCGGTTGCGCGTTCTCGACCGGCTTGACCACGATGGGTTTATCGCCGGCAGGGGCAGGTTTGCCCGATACTTCGGTGCTAAGTTCAGTGGTCGCATCGTTGCGCTCGAGAACCTTGAATATGGCAATGCGCTCTACGTTTTCGAAGAGGATTGGGAGCGGCTGACGCAGTTTAGCCGGACCGAATTGGTTAGAAGACGTGATCCCGCTGTGCATCGAATACCGCACCTTCCCGGATGGCAGTCAGTTATCCGCAAGCTGCTTCGAGGGCGATGATGCTTCGTTCAAAAGTTTTCTATCCGAATGTCCGCTTTCGACCCATTGCGGACATTCGAGATTGTAGCTTAACCTCTGGGCCGGGAGGCAACTATGGTCCACATAGCAATAGCAGTGCTCACCGTTGCTGTGCTGGTGGCAATGTCTGCGAGAGCAAATCGCCGCTTCGGGGGCGAGAAAAGGCTGCCCATGCAATGGTCCCTTAACGGCTCAGTGAACTGGACAGCTCCTCGCCTTGTGGCACTGGCGTTCAACCCGGTGCTGGGCACGCTCTGCTTATTCGGCTTCGCAGCGATGGCTTCCTTCTCCCAGCCGAGAGCAGGCCAGGAAGATCTCGTCATCCCGGCGAACATCTTCGTTGCCGTCGTCATCATCGGGACACATGCATTCCATCTGTGGCTGATCGAACGAACGCTTCGCAACAAGACCTGATTGCGTCCGCTTTCCACCCAAATGCGACTTCCAACTGTCCGCCGACCGCCCAGTCTGGGCTCCGGTAGATTAGCCTTTCGGGCTCCTTCGTTAGATGACGGCGGTAACCCCACCATCGACATACAAGGTCTGACCGTTGACGAAGTCGGACGCAGAAGAGGCGAGAAAGACTGCCACGCCATGCAGGTCTTCAAGTTGTCCCCAGCGGCCTACGGGCGTTCGTTTGCAGAGCCATGCATCAAATTCAGGATCCTCCCACAGCACTCGATTGAGCGGTGTCGCGAAATAGCCCGGGCCAATTGCGTTGATCTGAAGGCCGAACTTCGCCCAGTCGGCACACATTCCGCGAGTGAGGTTCCTGACCGCGCCTTTCGACGCGGCGTACGGAGCGGTCGTCGCACGCACGAGTTCCGATTGGACACTGCCGATGTTGACGATCTTGCCTCGTCCCCGCGGGATCATATGGCGCGCAACGGCCTGGCTCACGTAAAAGACGCCATCGACATTGGTTCGCATGAGCGCATGCCAGTCCTCGTGATCAAACTCCTCGAGAGGGCCTCGTCTTTGAATGCCGGCATTGTTTACGAGGATATCGATCGCGGTGCCGGCAGCTTCGAGTTCGTCGATCGCCTGCCGC
>JBDSZD010000156.1:0-8508 GCA_039925325.1 Sphingomicrobium sp. | reverse complement strand
GGGTTTGAAGTCGCCTATCAGCAGTTCTACGACTTCTTGCCCGGCTTGCTCGGCAATCTCGGCCTGCAGGCGAACTATACCTTCATCAAAGCCAAGACGACGCCACCGTCAAACGGCGCCGACGCCGACCAAGATGGCAACGTCGATGAAAGTCAGACCGGCGTCTATCGTTTTGCAGTCGATGATATGCTCGGCCAGTCCAAGCATATCGCGAACGTGGTCGGCATATATCAGGACGAGAAGTTGGAGGCTCGACTGGCTTACAACTGGCGCTCCAAATATCTGACCACCTATCGCGATTATGTGACGGGATTCCCGGTCTTCAATTCGGCGTCCGGCACGCTCGATGCATCGCTGAAGTATCAGTTCGTGCCTCAGCTGCAGGCACGCGCCTCAATCGCCAATATCCTTGATGCAAAGAGCAAAGCACGAGTTCAGATCGACCAGGCTGGAACATTGTACGATCGCTTCAGCTTCCTGAACGACCGCCGTATCGTGGTCGGGCTGCTCGCTCAATTCTGATACGAACCGCAGTAGGGGGAGCTAAGCTCCCCCTACCTATCCACCTTCGTGGAGGCTTAGGGGAACCGATCCGAACAACAAGTTCTGGATAAACCAACAGATTCGGGCATTTTTGCACCCTGGCGCGGCGCCTGTGCTTCCTAACTTCAGAACCCCGCCAGTACCTAGCGCGAGGGCTTTTCTCCTGAATTCTGGGGTCGCCGCGCACATTTTATGGCTGCCCTTCCAGCTTCTGCAGGGTCTGCTGCGCGGTGAGTGCATGCTGCCTTCGCTCCCCGCCAACCGCTATGTCGGATTGACCTAGCGACCGGGGAGCCATAGGCCGCCGACTGCCGGATGCCGCCGCCGACCGCGAGAACGGAACGTGATGAGCTGGGAAGAGTCAGCTTTGCGAAAGGTTCAGTAGCATAACGAACCAAGCCTTGTTTTGGGCAACCAAAGGTTGCAAGATCGTTTTTCGAAAGGATCAGTGGATGCGCATAGTTGTTATCGCCGCAGGGTTGGCACTTTTGCCCGCTACATCTGCTCTGGCGCAGCTGGCTCCAGCCGGTGCCATTCCCGGCGGTCAACCGGAGCTTTTAAAAAGCATCGAGCCGAACCTTGCGACCGATGCTGCGTCGCTCGATGAAGTTCGCTACAAGATGCAGAAGGACAGGAAGAGCGGCTCGCGGGGCAAGGCCGATCAGGCACGCCCCGCGCAAGTAGCGGAAATTCTTGCCGGTAAAGCGGTTCATGACACGACTGGCCAAGTCATCGCGCTGGTCGAGAAAGTCGATTCCGAGGGAGCGGTACTACGTTCCGGAGCGGCTGTGGTGCGAGTCCCGATCGAGGGTTTTGGCATCAACAAAAAGGGCCTCCTTCTGAACCTGACAAAGCCGCAGTTCGATGAAATGATTGCCAGTTCGGGCGCGGCGGCTTCACGGTCTTAACACTGTTCAGTACCAACGGTGGTCCAATGTGATCTGCTTGATTTGCAGGTTGGACGACTCGGCCCGTTTTTCTTGAAATCTCTACCTTGAGCAAGGCAGACGTCCGCGCCTTGCGAGATCTAGGTCGTGAACTCACGGTGTCTATTTGGACCAGATAAAGCGCGCGCCGTCGCTGTCGTCCGGCATGGGGCCGGGACTGTCGGCCCGGATATCCTGGGTCTTCGGATCGATGCGCAGGAAGCGGTTGGTGGCCAATGACATCAGCACCAGTTCCCCCGTCGGGGTTTCAATCCACTGGAAGTCTTGCGCCGCGCCGGACCGGCCGGCCACAAGCGTCACCCGTCCATCCTTATCGACCGTGACATAGCGTCGGCCCGATCGCAGCGCGACGCGGCCCAATTTGCGGTCGACGATCTCGAACCGCGTCGGGACACTCGACGACAGGTGCCCATCGCTGGCCGCCAATCCGGTCGTCGCGCGAAACGACGTCAGCCGGATCGATCGACCATAGGGAATGGGCCGCATCAGGCCGTGGATATGCGGTTGATAGACGTCGATACTGTCGAAATCCGCAAAACCGCCCTCGGCGCCAGTCGTGTTGTAGTTGAACAATCCATAGCGAATGCCCTGGAACGTGAAGGTCTGGTAGACCAGCACGACCTCGTCGCCGATAGGGGTGAAGGTGCTGCCGTCGAACGAATAACTGAAGCGCGCTCGTTCGGTGAGATAATCGCAGTCGGCCCGGAGCCAGATGCGCGTCCCGGTCATCTTTTCCCGCACCCGTCGATTGCGGCGCTGGTCATAGAGGACGACGTCGAGTCCGTCGGCGCGCTTTTCGACGCCCAAAGTCGCATAGGGGAGATTGAGAAGGCCCAGTCCCGCCGTGTCGCCAGGCTTCAGGTTCGACGCGTCGAGCAGGACGGTCGGCGTCGACATCGGCCCGATCCCCCGCTGGGTCAGGGTATTACGCGCGTCGTAGAACGAGGTCGCCGGCAAGGCGTGAAGCCGCAGGAAACCCGGGCGCTGCGACAAAGACCACTTGCCGTCGACCGGGACATGGTTCCACTGCCATAGGGGCTGGAGCTTCGGCGCCGAAAAATCGTCGCTGCGCCGAAAGGGCACGCTCACCGGCTGCGGCGTGGCGGTCTTCGGCTTCACCCAGGTCCGCGGCGTGCGCGTCAGATTACCCGGCAGGCCGAAATAGGGCCAGCCGTCCTTCCAGGTGATCGGAGACAGGCCGAGCAGGCGACCGACGGAATTGAAATCCATCATTGAAAAGCCCCACCATTCGCCCGCAGGCGTCTGGACGATGCCCCCCTGATGCATCGCCAGGTTATGGGAGGCGACAGGTCCAGGCGGCGAGAGCTCGAACGGCGGATTGGACATATTCATGCGCGGGCCTGCCGCCATGCCGAAGTCCTCGTGTAAGCTGATCGCCCGATTGACCTCGTAGGGCCCGAGCACATGATCCGCCCGCGCCACCGGCATGCGAAAGCCGCCCATGTAATTGGCGCTGATGATGTAGTACTTGCCGTCGATCTTGTAGAAATGCGCGCCCTCGCCCATCCCGGCGTCGGCGGTGAACAGGACGCGCTCGGTGCCCGGGACGATGTCGGTCAGGTCGTCCGTAAGTTGGGCCACGTGCATCGCCTGGTGATCCCAGACGACATAGGCCTTGCCGTCATCGAACATCACGGACAGGTCATGAAAGCTGCGCTTCATCGGCGTGCGCGTCCACGGCCCCTTGGGATCGGTGGCCGTAAACATCTGGGTCTTCTGGCCGTTGACGTTCGAGAAGATGTAGAATTTGCCGTCATGGTAGCGCAAGGACGGCGCCCAGATACCCTGGCCGTAGATGTTGCGGCCGCCCTCCAGCCGGAAGGCCGGGCCGAGGTCGAGCTTGTCCTGGGCATAAGCGACGAATTCCCAGTTCACCAGGTCCTTCGAGCGCAGGATCGGCAGGCCCGGCATGGTGTGCATGGTGGTGCCGGTGAGGTAGAACCAGTCGCCCACGCGGATCAGGTCGGGATCTGAAAATTCGTCATAGAATAGAGGATTGGTGAAGGTCCCGTTGCCGTTATCCGGCGTCCAGGTCGCGATCGACAGGCCCTTGGACGCGCTCGCCGCCGGACCGTCCCGATTCAGCGCAGATGCCGGCGCGGCGCATGGAACCAGCGCCAAGGCCACGCACACCAGCCCGGGTATGACAATTCCTCGCGATTTCGACCTATGCCCCATGATGCTTCCCCCATCCGTCTTGATGCCGCACCCTGGGTTCAGCCGAAATCGATGGAGAAAGCGCTAGCGTGCCGTGTCGGCAATGCCGCCGGCAGATCGATCAACAGAGCCTGATCCGTCTGCCGGAACGCCAGCGATCCCTTGCGGCCAAGCAAGCGAACGCGACGCACGCGACGCGCCTCGTGCGGGTTGGGCCACGCGAGCGACGTGATCGCCGTCTGGCCCTTCGGCTCCGCAAGCGTGATCGCGTAGAGCGTCTCGCCCTTGGTGGTGAACCGGATGTCCTGCGCCGTGTAGTTTGCGCTTTCCGCAAACGCCCCGGCGGCTGTCTGCGAAGGCCCCTCGCCATGGATCTTCCACGGACGGGTGCCATGGATGGCCTCGGAATTGGCCTTCATCCACGGCGCCAGTTCGTTGAGCAGCTGATCTGACGCGGGCGGCAGGCTCCCGTCGCCACGCATGACGACGTTCAGGAGTAAATTGCCGTTCTTGCTCACAATGTCGGCCAGCATCGCGATGACCTCGCCGGTGGTTTTGTATCGGTCATGCTCGCTGAAAAACCAGTCGCCGTTGGACGTGTCCGTCTGCCACGGAAACGGGTTGATACCCTTCAGCACGCCCCGCTCGACGTCCTGAACCGCCCATTCCCTGTGGAATTCGCCGGAGCCAAGATCCTTGTTCAGATAGACTGCGTCGAGCTTCCCGCTGCGCGCAATGCTGCTGTTGTAGAGGTGGGCCACCAGCGACCTGCCGACGACGCCGAAGGGAAGGCCGCCATCGGAATAGAGCAAATCGGGCTGATAGCTGTCGACGAGGTCGCGAATGCGGTCGAACCAGATTTGGTGGAAGCGCTTGTTGTTCGTGTACCATGTGCCGGGCTTATTTAGGAACGGCTCGGTGCGGTTGTCGTGATACAAGTCGGCGTAGCGCGGGTTGGCGCCGTCGTAATCAACCCCGAGTTTCGGCCAGAACTGGTCGTACAGATGATTGGGATACCACCAGTTGTAACTGGCCCCCAGATGCTCTGACACTCCGAACCGCAGCTCGCGGCGTTTTGCGGCAGCCTTCCACGCGCCGACGATGTCGCGTTTTGGGCCCATCGCTGCGGCGTTCCAGCGATGGTGCTTCGACCGCCAAAGGTCGAAATTGTCGTGGTGGACACCCATCGTCACGAAATACCGGGCGCCGGCCGCTGCGTAGCGCTCCATTAACGCGTCCGGGTCGAACTTCTCGGCGGTCCACAGCGGAATGATGTCCTTGTAGCCGGACTCCGACGGGTGGCCGTACGTCTTCACATGATGGTCGTAATGGGGGTGCCCCGGCACGTACATGAAGCGCGCGTACCAATCGCCTTGGCCCGGAACCGCCTGCGGTCCCCAATGCGCCCAGATGCCGAACTTGGCATCGCGAAACCACTCGGGCGCCTGATATTGCGACAGCGACTGCACCGTCGGCTGGAACCGGCCGCGAGTCACTCCCAGCCGATAATCGGCGGCCGATGCGTCGGTATCGCTACTCGCCTCAACGGTTGCGCTCAAACCCAGTGCCGCAAGCAGTGGCACGCCCAGAAATTCGCGTTTGTTGAAAGTTACCAAAGGACACTCCGTGTGGCAGGGCAATTGCGGCTTGCGCGCCCGAACTTATCCTGGGGGCGGTCGCCTCATGCGCCGTTCGCGTTTTCAGCGGTTCGACCGGGCTGATAGCGCTAAAGGGCCGAGGATCAATCGCGAGCGAACGGGTAACATAGTGTTCTTGTAAACTGTTTGATCTGGAATCTTCCGTTTCGCTCGACCTGACACCCAGTAACAAAATCGGAGGCCAGCTAAGAACATTTTCGGCGAAAATCCCGTCAGTATCCTTGGCAGCCGAGGCCGCATGAGGGAAACTGGCCGACGGATTAAGCGCTAGCGCAATCTGCCGGCCTGGTGGTTGAGAAGCACACAGACCACAATTCCTGGGGAGGGGTCATGATTTTTTGCGCTCGAGCGCGTACGCGTTTTCTGCTGACGAGTCTGGTTGCGCTCGGCTTGACTGCTTGCGGAGGCGGAGACGGAGGCGGAACGCCAACACCGACGCCAACACCGACGCCAACTCCCACGCCAACACCGACCCCAACGCCGACGCCAACACCGACCCCAACGCCCACCCCCACGCCGACGCTGGCGGCGGTCAGCACGGCCGAGCTCGGCAGGGGCTGGAACATCGGCAACACGCTTGAGTCGTTGAACGATTACAGCCCTCCCTATACGACCTCGCAGGAATGGGTTTTCGGCAATCCCGCGGTAAACCAGCAATTGCTGAATGGAGTCGCAGCCGCCGGCTTCAAGAGCGTGCGCATTCCCGTTGAGTGGAAACAATATATCGGCAGCGACGGGAACGTGGCTCCGTTCTGGCTCGCCAGGGTCAAGGAGGTTGTCGATATGGCCCGCAACGCCGGGCTGTACGTCATCATCAACCAGCACAGGAGCGACTGGTACAACCCGACGTTTGCGAGCCAGGCTGCCGGCAACGCGGCATACAAGAAATTGTGGACGGAAGTGGCGAACAATTTCAAAGATTACGACAACCATTTGCTATTCGCCGGGACCAACGAAATCCACGTCGACTACGGCGTGCCGTCGGCGGAAAACTGCACGGTCCAGGCGGGCTTCAACCAGACGTTCGTCGACGCGGTGCGCGCGACCGGCGGCAACAATGCGTCGCGGACACTGGTTTTCCAGGGTTATAACACCGACATCACCAATACGATCGACGCGTGCGGAGCTCCCGTCCCGACCGACACGGTCAGCGGCCGGCTGATGATGGAGTTCCATTTTTACGATGGTTTCAATTTCACCCTGAATGAAAAGAGTGCCATCTGGCAGTGGGGATCGATCGCGACCGATCCCATGGCCAGGGAAGCGTGGGACGGCGAAGCCAACGTCGAGGCCAAGTTCGACAGGGCGAAGGCCGCCTATTCCGACAAGGGCATCCCCGTCATCATCGGCGAATACTGCGCCATCTCGAGGACCGAGTACGATCCCACGCTGAAGTACCGGGACTATTGGACCAAGTACGTCACCGGGTCCGCGATCCGACACGGCTTTGCACCATATTACTGGGACACTGGCTCCTACCCCAATCACTCGTGTGGGCTGTTCAACCGCACCACCGGCGCCGACTATAACCCGACGACGATCGCTGCGATCTTCGCCGCGCTCTAGTCGCGCTTGCCTCGAAAACCAGCCGCCGAAGGACCCGCCGGGCCACGCTGCGGACCAATCCGAAATCTGGCTTAAACATGGAGAGATATATGAAGACTCAAGCAGCACTTCTGGCCGCCAGCAGCCTAATCCTAGCCGCGGCCGCCTCTGCACAGACCTCCGGCACGCCCATCCTTGCCGCGACGGCGGACTGGACCATTTACAGTGCCGGACCGCACCAGGCCATGAATGATACCAAAGTCGAGGGCGGCAAAGCGGTAGAGGTGCAGGCGACCGGGACGGGCGGCATTTGGGAAGTTGCCGGGATCCGCTGGGTCGATGGCGGAATCGCAAAAGGCGACCATGTCGTAGCGAGCGTTTGGGTAAAATCTACCGTGCCCGCCAAGGCCGTCTTCCGGATCGAAGCGCGGGCGGGGGCGGCCGGTGTCAGCGACCGTTTCATTGATATCGGAACCGCCTGGTCCCAGCAGACGCTCGATTTCGTGGCTAAGGACACTTACCCGGCAGGCACCACGCAAGTCGCACTTCTCCTGAATTCTGGGAAGCAAACCATCGCTCTCGGGCCAATTTCCGTCGTCAACAAGGGCGGCAAATAGAACTTCGGTCTCAAACGTGTTCGGGGGAAATGGAATGAAATCTTTTAGCCAAGCGCACCGTCGGGTGCTGTTGTCGGGCCTGGTTGCGCTCGGCTTAACCTCGTGCGGAGGCGGAGGCGGAGGCGGAATATCGACACCCACGCCAGTCCCCACGCCGACTCCCGCACCGACGCCGACCCCCGCTTCATCCTTCGCGCCGTCCGACGGAGCCTTCTATTGGAAATCGAGCGTACCGCTGATTGCACCGCAAGCCGACCCATCCCAAACCGTTTACGGTGTAAAGGATCCGTCCGTCGTATTTGCGAACGGAAAATACCATGTCTTTCTGACCACGGCCGGATCAAAGGGATGGGGCATCGCCTACACCAGCTTCGCCGATTGGTCGTCCGCGTCGACGGCGCCGATATTCCCCCTCGACAAATCGCCGATCGGCCCTGGGTACCGCGCGGCGCCCGAGGTGTTCTACTTTGCTCCGCAAAAGCTCTGGTATCTGATATTCCAGGGCGGCGACCCCTTTTATTCTACCACGGCAAACATCGACGATCCGATGTCGTGGAGCCCTGCGCGCCCGTTCTTTGCCACGGCACCGGACATAACGAAGCCCCCGGCGGGCACCGGGTGGCTCGATTTCTACATCATCTGCAACGACACCAAGTGCTACCTCTTCAATACCGACGATAATGGTCACGTCATGCGGTCGGAGACGTCGATCGATGAATTCCCGAACGGCTTCCACAATACCGTCATCGTGATTTCTGAGCCGCGAGACGACGCATTCGAGGGAAGCAGCCACTATCGGGTAAAAGGAACCAATACTTACCTTACCGTCGTAGAGGCGATGAGCCCTAAGGGGCGTTATTTCCGCATATGGAAAAGCGACAGCTTGGAAGGCGCTTGGGTACCGCTGGGCACAGCCGCCAAGAATCCCTTGGCGTCAGCCGACAACGTGGAGAGCATCTGGTCCGAGGGCATTTCCCATGGCGAGCTGATCCGGGACACGAATGATCAGACCCAGGTCAT
>JBDSZD010000155.1:0-5243 GCA_039925325.1 Sphingomicrobium sp. | reverse complement strand
AGGAGATCGATGCGGTGCTCGCGGCGGCGAAGGAGAAGGGTCGGGTCTCGCTGATCTATCTCGAAAGCCCGGCCAACCCGACCAACGCCTTGGTCGATGTCGAGGCCGTTGCCGCCTCCCGCAACGCCGCGTTCGGGGAGAGCGAGCGCCCCCCGATCGCCATCGACAACACCTTTCTCGGCCCGCTGTGGGCAAGACCGCTCGCGCAGGGTGCCGACCTCACCATCTACAGCCTGACAAAATATGCCGGCGGGCACAGCGATCTCGTCGCGGGCGGGTTGGTCGGCTCGAAGGGCCTGATCAATTCAGTCCGCATGATGCGCAACACCATCGGTACCATCTGCGACCCCAATACCGCCTGGATGCTGTTGCGCAGCCTCGAAACGCTCGAATTGCGCATGACCCGCGCGGGCGACAATGCCGCCAAGGTCTGTGCCTTCCTTCGCGACCACCCGAAGGTGGAAAAGGTCGGCTATCTCGGCTTTCTCGAGGAAGGAACGCGCCAGGCCGACATCTACAACCGCCACTGCACCGGCGCCGGCTCGACCTTCTCGCTTTACCTCAACGGCGGCGAGCGCGAGGCATTCGCCTTCCTCGACGCCCTCCAGATCGCCCATTTGGCGGTCAGCCTCGGTGGCACCGAAACCCTCGCCAGCGCCCCCGCCGCAATGACGCATTTGTCCGTGCCCGACGAGCGCAAGCAGGCGCTCGACATCACCGACAATTTGGTGCGGATTTCAATCGGCGTTGAGGATCCCGACGACCTGATTGCAGATTTCGCGAACGCGCTGGAAGCGGTTTGAGCTTGGAGGAACCAATTGGGCCGGAAGGGCCGGGCGCGCCTTATTGGACGTTGAGCGCCGCGACGGCCATGATCCGCCGATGATTGGGAACGGACAACCGGACGCGATGAAACGAGTCCACACGAGTTTGCTGGCTGCTGCGGAACGGCGACTTCTGATCTGGATCTGCCCGAAGCTGCCCACCTGGGTCACCCCCGATCAGTTGACCGGTCTCGGCCTTGCGGCCGCAATGCTGACCGCCGCCGCGTACGCCCTGAGCGAGCTGAATCCCCTTTGGCTATGGGTGGCCGTGCTGGGCTACTTCCTCAACTGGTTCGGAGACTCTCTTGACGGAACCTTGGCGCGGTTTCGAAACATCGAAAGGCCCGCATTCGGCTATTTCATCGATCATAGCTGCGACGGTCTGGCGACCCTGTTCATCATGACCGGTCTGGGATTGAGCCCCTATGTGCGCCTCGACGTCGCACTGCTCGCGGCCGCAGGCTATCTTTTGCTCGCGGTGCATACATTCCTCGCGGCGAAAGTAACCAATATATTCAAGGTGTCTCAGGGCGGAATGGGACCGACCGAGGTACGGCTGATCTTGATCGCTTTGACACTCGCGATGTTCTTCCTCGGTCCCGATGGTGTGCGGGTGGGTGCCATCGGCGGCTTCGACCTGTTCATGGGGAGTACCGCCATCGGGTGCATCATGATGTTTGTCGTGCAGACCGTGAAAGTCGGGAACACGCTGCTGCACAAGTCGTGAATTGCCGCGGCGGACGCGACTTAGACTTGATGGGATCGAGTAGTGAAACGAAGAATGTCGTCTGCGATTTTGGCAGTATTGCTCATCCTGCCTTTTGCTGCGCAGGCCCAATTCACGAGGCTCCCTTGCCCGCCCAACTTCCGGAGATTGCTCAATGACGAATTGTTCGGAAGATACCGCGTAAAGATCGAGCGGGTGAGGCCGGTTGCGCCGATCGTACGTAGCGGCGAAGCCCGCATGTTCCGCACAATCATTCGCCAACAGGCAAAGCTGGGGCCGAACTTCGCTGGGCATCACACCATTGTCCATATCGGATGTGGTGCCGCCACCGTGTGCCCGGCGATCATTGATGCTCGGACCGGGAAGGTTGTTTTCACACCAGAGCTCGGGAGTGCCACCGCTCTGTTCGTTTTCGCGGACAGCACTCACGTTGAGACGCTGAACTATCGGCGCTCGAGCCGACTACTCGTCGTGGTTGGCAGGCCAAACGAGGACGAGTCGAGAGATGGAATCAGTTATTTTCTATGGGATTCCGGGAAGTTGCGTTTGCTGCGTTTCAGCCCCTTGGCCGAGATTTGCGGGAATAACTGAAGCGGTTCAGTCCCAGTCCTCCACGCCCCACCCTCGCTTCATCGCCATCTCCCGCAACTTCCCATGCGGGCTCACCGCCACGGCCTCGTCCGCCCACTCGAACACCGGCGCGTCCGACCCATGGTCGGAGTAGAAGCGCACGTGGCCGTGCTTGCCGGTCAGGCCCTCCCCGTCCAATCACAAGTCGGTCAACGCAGCAATGGCACGGCATCCGGCGCTAACGCACTAAGCCGCTGCCACTCAAAAGTTCACGGACACTCGACCGTAGAGGTAGCGGCCATTGAAGCCGAATGGCGAAAAAGCGCTGAACGGTAATGCGTAATTAGTGTCGCTATAGTTGCGCGGAAGGCCGGTGGCAGGGTTGGTTCCCCGGCCAGTCGGAATTTTGTCTGGATAGACGTCAAACAGGTTATTGCCCCCGATGGCTATGGTCATGACGTCCGGAACGAGCTTGTAGCGCAGCTCCAGGTCTGTGATCGTTTTCGGAGACATCGGCACGTCCAAGAACACGTCCGCGCCCGCGCCGAGCACCTTGCCGTAACGCGTCGCCCGCAGGGTGGCACCGAACTGCCGCCGGTCGAAGTCGGCCGAGGCGTTGATCTTGTTCTTGGGCTGCCCGTCGGTGAGCCGGAGCGTTTCCTGGCGCCCGAAAAGAACCAGACCAGCAATGTTCGACAATGGTCCCGGAGCGGTCGCGTTCCGCGTCACCTTCGTCTTGTTCAAGTTGAACCCTGCGGTGAGGTTCAGACGGCCTCCGGCGAAGTCAGGCATGCGATAGGTAGCGACAAAATCGACGCCACGTGTTCGGGTATCGATACCGTTGATGAAGAAGCGGGCGGCAGTCACGGTTGGGAAACCGGCGGCGATCAGGATCGCACGGACATCCGCCGGATTAGTGGCAGTGCCTGCAGCGCCGAGGTTCTCGGTTGCAACGATCCGGTCATCAACGTCGACGCGATATGCGTCGATCGTGATGTTGAGCCGCGGGATGGCGCTGATGACGATCCCTCCGGAGATACTGAACGACCGCTCCGCATCGAGTGGTTTGGCACCAAGCGCGATGGCCGCAGGATTGTTGACCGGAAGCGTGACGGTGTCGAGCAGGACGCCGGAGACATTATTGGTCGCTTGCGCGGCATAGAATTGCTGCTGGAGCGATGGCGCGCGGAATCCGGTCGAGGCCGATCCGCGCACCGCGAAGCCGTGAATCGGCTCAAAACGCCCGGCCAATTTCCAGTTCCAGTCCGAACCAAAGTCGCTGTAATTCTCGTAACGAAGAGCGCCCTGAAGGTTGAGCATGCTCGTCACGTCGCTGTCGACTTCAACGTAAAGAGACTTGTTGTTCCTGCTGTGCTTCTGGTCGACGCGCTGGCCGGCGATCGTTGGCTGGAAGCCCGGGAAGACTTGCGCGCCAGGTGCAAGCGGAGGAATGGAGCCGGGCGCGCCGTTTGCGTAGCTGTTTAGCTCGCCAGGACGGATATCGAAGCTTTCGCGGCGGTATTCAGCGCCAAGCGAAAGCGTCGTCGATTCAGTGAAGGATAGCGCCAAGTCGCGGCTAACATCGGCATTGAAGAGCGCTTGGCTGTACCGCAGTCCACCGGAATCAAACTTTAAGGCGGAAGCGGCGCCAAGCGAACGGTTGAGGGTGTTGGTGATCAGGAAGTCGACCTTGTCCATGCCATATTGCCCCGACAGGTCCCAGCGCCAGCCAGCATTATCGCCGCGCAGGCCGGCCGTGCCGGAGTAATCGTCAGTGTCGGTGTTGATCAGCGGCAGGAAGCCGTTCGGGTAGATCGCGGGCGTGTTGCGCGCATCATTGGCGCGGCGATAAAATCCCGCGCTTTCACCCTGACGATCGTTGTAGGTGGCGAAGCTGTAAAGTTCGGCGAAGCCAATCGGCAGTTCGAAGTTCACGAAGATCTTCGTGTCCGTGGTTTCTGGATCGCCATAGCGGTGACTGAAGCGGTTGAAGCTGAGCTCGCGCGGGTCGAGAGCGGCCCCGATCAGATTATACTGACGGCGGGGATCCGCGCCGGTCCGGTTCGTATCCAGCCGCTGCTGCCATTCTCCAGCGATGTTGAGGCTGCCTTCACCAATCGGGACCCCGACGATGGCTGCAAGGGTCAGCGTTTCGCCGTCCCGGCGCGAACGCTCGTTGCCTGTGTAATCGAGCTGAAGCGTATTGTCGGGTGCGAGGACCGGTGCATTTGCGGGACCGGTCACGACCCCATTGTAAGTCTCCACGCCGTCGACGTGCGTGTAATAGCGGCCAAAGGTGATGCTTGCTTTTCCGCCCTGACGCGCATCGCGCAGCTGGAAGTTGATCACGCCCGCAATCGCGTCCGATCCATACTGGGCCGCGGCTCCGTCGCGAAGCACCTCCACGCGGGACAGAGCGATCGTCGGTATGAGGTTGATGTCAACCGCCGCACTTCCGCGTCCGACGGAGCCGTTAATATTGAGCAAGGCCGACGTGTGACGGCGTTTGCCGTTGATGAGGACCAAAGTCTGGTCGGGGCTGAGACCGCGCAGTGTGGCGGGCCGAATGACGTCGGTCCCGTCGGTGATCGACGGTTGCGGGAAGTTGAAGCTCGGCACCTCCTGCGTCAGCGCGCGATTGACCTCGGTGAAGCCCGTATTGCTGAGCGTCTCCGCGGAAATCACATCGACAGGCACGGGTGAGTTGGCAATTGTGCGGTCCGTCCGGCGAGTGCCGGTGACGACGATCGTCGACTGAGCCGGGGCATCGCCTTGGGCAACCGCCTCCGGGACGGTCGTTTCGCTTACCGCCCCCTGGTTTTGCTGAGCGTAGGCTGGACAGGCAACTGTCAGTGAACTGAGGCCTGCCAGGAGGCCTGCGCGTGCGATCAATCGATTGTTCATGACATATGTCCTCTGTTTTCAGATTTACAGCATCGGCTCCACGCTTGTTCTCGCAACACTAATCGTCATCTGCGACATAATATGCGCGTGATGTTGCAGTGCAGCAACAGGCCCGCTCCATTTAAGGCCGCGCTCACTCGTCCCGGACCGCGCGTGCTCTTCGCGGATGTACTTGGGGTCGAAAGCAGGACCTAGTCCCAGTCCTCCACGCCCCACCC
>JBDSZD010000154.1:0-1854 GCA_039925325.1 Sphingomicrobium sp. | reverse complement strand
ATGGTGTCGACATAGCGGCGGGTCAGCGTCGCAATGCCCGACAGATGCTGCAGCGTGTTGAGCGCCGAGCGCTCGGCGGCAAGCATTGCGCGCGCATTGCCGTGGAGGCGCATCAATATGCTGCTTGCTGCAACCGCTTCACCATCCCCCACAGGAAGTTCGATTTCCACGCCGGAATCGAGGGTTCGAAAGAAAGCGGCCGCGATTTCGACACCGGCAAGCACGATCGGCTCGCGGCAATTCATCACCGCTGAAAAACGCGCGTCGGCGGCGATGGTCGCGGCCGACGTTACGTCGCCGCCTTGCCCCATATCTTCGGCGAGAATCCGATCGACGAATTCGTCGAGGTCGAATCCCATATCGGCAAGTGCAGTCATCATCCGCCTCTAGGACGGCAGACGGGCCCGGGAAAGCTCAGCGCGCAACTTCCGCCACTGGCTGCGCCACCTCGCGCCATCGCCTCTCGCCGCGGCGATACAATTGTGCGTCGCCCGAAACGAAGCCGCTTCCGCCCCAGCGCTGGATGGTGACCGTCACATCCTCGCCGTCGATGTCGATCTGGTTGAAGCTCTGCTCTTCGTCCCGAAGACGGGTTGAGGTTGCGGTGCCCGCCTGGATCACCAAAGTTCCCCCGGCGCGAGTTACAAGATCGTGCGCATCGTTGATCGACGCCCGGTGATTGTGCCCCGCAAGCAGCAGGTCGACGCCGGCTTCTTCGACCGCATCGAGCGCCAGATGCTGCCGCCCGATCGCCTTTCCGAGCTGCGGACCATCGCCCAGCTGAAGCGCGAACAAGGGATGATGGGTCACCAAAATCCGCATCGCTTCGGCATCGCTGCGCGAAAAGCTTTCGCGGATGAACGCGATTTGCTCGTGGCTGACGCGTCCGTCCTTAAACGTGAACGATCGGGCGGTGTTGATGCCCAGCACCGTCACACCCGGCAATAACTGCATCGGGCACAATTCGTCGTCGATATATTTTTTGTACCGGGTCAGCGGCGACAGGAATCTCCGCAGCACATCGTACAGCGGGACGTCGTGATTACCCGGAACCGCGAGGACATCATGGCCGTGGTCCCGGATGCGCGACAGAAAGCGACAGGCTTCTTCGAACTGATCGGTGCGGGCGCGCTGCGTAAAGTCCCCGGAAATAACGACGAGATCCGGCTTCTCCTCGTCGATCCGTGCTTCGACCGCCTCGACCAGCCGGGGATCATGCGCGCCGAAGTGGAGGTCGGAGAGATGGATCAGGCGGGTCATGTGGTGCCAACGCAGCTTGGCGCGCGCGGTTCAGAACTTTTGGCGGTTCAAAAGTTCATGAACAGCAGCAGCTTGACGTCGACCGCGCACCCTTCCGACCGTTTCCGCTCCACGAAAGCCGGGATGTCGGCCCGAGCCACCAAATGAACCTTGATATCCTCATGTTCGGTCCCCCCGCCTTCGCCGCAGCGCGACACGCCGGTGACGCGCACGAGGCTGAAACTTTCCGTCACCATGCCCGGCGACGAATGGAACTCGCCGAGCCGCTCGACGCCGGTTCCCGTAAACCCGGCCTCCTCTTCCAGCTCCTTGATCGCGGTGTCCTCAACCGTCGCCGACGGGTCCTCATCGCCGACCAATCCAGCCGGTAATTCCAGGCACGCGCCGCCGATCGCCATCCGATATTGCTCGATCAGGATGACCTTGCCGTCATGTTCGGCGAGGACGACCACGGCCCGCACCGCATTGGCCCGGCTGACATATTCCCAGCGGCCGCGTTTCATCGCGCGCACATATTTACCCGCCCACATCACTTCGACGGGCTGGTCGATATCGGCGATCATAATTCGATCAATTTGTCCGGAATCTCATTGG
>JBDSZD010000153.1:0-12252 GCA_039925325.1 Sphingomicrobium sp. | reverse complement strand
GGAATCCGCGTCTCTTGTCGCTTTCCGACCAGCCGACGATGACGAATTCAGAGCGCTGAATGCATTTGACCTTGAGCCAGCTGCGCGTGCGGGTTCCGCGATAGGGTGCGCTGGCTTTCTTGGAGATGATGCCCTCGCCCTGCTCAGCGCAGATCGCATTGAACAGAGCCTCGCCCTTGGCGACAACATGATCGCCATAGATCAGCGGCGAACTGACGCCCTTGAGCAACGCCGCGAGCCGTTCCTTGCGCTCCAGGTTCGGAAGCGCGCGGATGTCCTCGCCTTTGTCGACCAGCAGGTCGAACGCGTAGAAAGCGAGTTCGGCATCGCCGCCCTTGAGCGTTGACTGCAAAAGCTGGAAATCGGGCTTGCCGTTCTCGCCGAGCGCGACCGCTTCGCCGTCGATCAGGCAGCCGGCGGGAAGGCTCAAGGCCGCACGCACGAGTGCCCGGAACTTGTCGCTCCAGTCGTTGCCGTTGCGAGTCCATGCTGTCGCCGCACCGTCGCCAGTCGCAATCAGCAGTCGATAACCGTCATATTTATACTCGTGGATCCAGTCCGGCCCGGTCGGGACGGAATCGACGAGCGTGGCCAATTGCGGTTCCATGAAGGGCGGTGGACCCACCCCGGCCTTCTTCCTTGTGCGGCCTCCCTTGTTTCCACCACGATTAGACTTCCACACGGCGCTGCCGCTGGCGATTTCGGCCATCGAACGAGTAGTGGTGACGCTGGTCACAAATTCGTCGACGAGCGCGTCGCCCTGCTCGGGATTGGCGAATTCGTCGGTGACCTTTTTAAGCATCCACGGTTCCGACTTGTCGCCGGGTTTGCCCTTCAGCCGGAACATCACCCAATCGCCTTTCATCCGTTCGCCTTCCAGCCGGAAGTGGAGGTGGCCCTCGCCGATCGTCTTGCGCGGGTCCTTGCCCGGCTCGGGAACCCAGCGGCCGCGGTCCCACAGCATCACCGTCCCGCCGCCATATTCGCCATTCGGAATGGTGCCTTCGAACGTGCCGTAATCGAGTGGATGGTCCTCGGTGCGCACCGCAAGGCGGTTCTGGCCGGGATCGAGACTCGGGCCTTTCGGGACGGCCCAGCTTTTCAGGACCCCGTCCATTTCGAGGCGGAAGTCCCAGTGAAGGCGGGAGGCGTCGTGCTTCTGAACAACGAAGCTGTCGCCCTTGCCTTTGAGCGCCCGGCCCTTTGGCTCCTTCGTCTTCTTGAAGTCGCGTTTGGCGTTGTAGGTTTCGATGTCGAGCTTGCGGACCATTGTGCCTACCTCGTCATTGCGAGGAGCGCAGCGACGCGGCAATCCAGTTCACCGCGCTGGATTGCTTCGCTAGGCTCGCAATGACGATCATCATCACGCGCGCTTCCGTGCCGGAGCCTTCGCCACTGTCTTCTTGACCGGTGAAGCTTTCTTGGCGGCCGCAACCTTTGACTTTCCCTTATTGTCGTTCTCGCCGCCCAAGCTCTTCTTCAGCGCCGCCATCAGGTCGATGACGTTTGAGCCCTTGGCGGGCTTGCCGTCGTCGGGATCCTGGATCACCAATTTGCCCTTTTTCTTGCGCTTCTCCTCGATCAGGCCTTTCAGCGCGTCGACGTAGCGGTTGTGGAATTCGCTCGCGTCGAACTTGCCGCTTTTCTTCTCGATCAGGGTCGCGGCGAGGTCGAGCAGGTCCGGGTCGGGTTTCTCGTCGCCGATCTCGCGGAAGTAGCTGGCGGCCTTGTTGACCTCCTCGGCATAGCGCAGGGTTTCCAACAGCATGCCGCGCCCGCACGGCTTGAGCGCGACGACATATTCCTGGCCGCGCATCGCGAGTTGGCCGACGCCGACTTTCTTGGCCGCGCGCAACGCATCGCGCAGCACGACAAAGGCTTCTTCCGCGAGATCGTCGGCCGGAACCACGAAATAGGGTTTGTCGAAATACATCGCGTCGATGTCGCTGAGATCGACGAACTGGACGAGGTCGAGCGTCTTGCGGCTTTCGAGCTTCACGCTTTCGATCTCTTCGGGCTCGAGCAGCACATATTCGCCCTTGGAAACTTCATAGCCCTTGACGATGTCATCCGCGTTGACCGGCCCGATACCGGGCACGACTTTCTCATATTTGATGCGCTTGCCGGACGGCTCGTGAACCTGATGAAAGGCGATCGTCGCGCCGCTTTTGGTCGCGGAATAAATTTCCACCGGGATCGACACCAAAGCCAGCCGGATTTGCCCTCTCCACATCGGTCGCGCCGCCATTCCTCGTCCTCCACGTTTCGGAGACGATTCAATCAACGCGCGGCGGAGTCGTTCCTTGTTCCGGCTTTCAGGCGTGTAACGAGATCGCGAACCGCGGCTTCCGGGTCGGGTTGGTCGAGGCAGGCAACGATCGCCGAACCGGTGATGACGCCCGCTGCACCCGCGCGCATCGCAGCGCTGACATGCTCAGGTTGCGAAATGCCGAAACCGAACACGGGCGGTGGCGCGCCAACCTCCTTCAGGCCCTCCAGCAAACGCTGGTCGAACGTGCCGGCCGCGTGCACCCCGGTGATTCCGACGCGCGTCACGCAATAGGTATAGCCGCGCCCCAGCCGCGCAATCTCCTTGAGCGTTTCCTTGGGCGTGTTGGCGGCGGCGATCAGTACCGGGTCGAGCCCTGCCGCGATCATCTCCTTCGCCCAGGGCTCCGCCTCGCGGGCCGGCAAATCGGCGACAAGCAGGCTGTCCGCTCCAGCTCGTGCGGCGCGGCGAAAGAATTCCTCGCGGCCCGGAGAAAGCACCAGATTGGCATAGGTGAGAATTCCGACCGGCACGTCGGGATGGCGCACGCGGAAAGCGGCGATCAGTTGGAAGCAATCCTCGACCTTGACGCCCGCCGCCAGCGCGCGCTTGGCCGCGGCCTGGATCACCGGGCCGTCGGCAACCGGGTCGGAGAAGGGAATGCCGACCTCGATCATGTCGGCGCCGCCTTCGACCATCGCGTCGAGCAGCCTTGCGCTGGTTTCCAGGTCGGGATCTCCGAGCATCAGGAAGCCGCCGAACACGCCATCGTTGCGCTGTCCACCCGCGAACATGCGGTCGTAGCGGCTCATGCGGATGGACCCAGCAATTGCTGCGCCTGTGCGACGTCCTTGTCCCCGCGACCGGAGAGGCCGACCAGCAGCACCGCATCATCGGGGGATTCGTCCGCCAGCTTCAATGCGTAAGCGAGGGCATGCGCGGATTCGAACGCGCACAGTATGCCCTCCTTTTCCGCCAGCGTGCGGAAGGCCGCGAGCGCTTCGGCATCGGTCGCGCCGACATATTCGGCTCGGCCCGTTTCTTTCAGATGCGCATGTTCCGGGCCGACAGCGGGATAATCGAGCCCGGCGGACACCGACCAGCTTTCGCGGATCTGCCCGTCATCGTCCTGCATCACATAGGTCTCCGCGCCATGCAGCACCCCCGAACGGCCGCGCATGAGGGTTGCACCATGTTCATTACCGTCGAGTCCCTTGCCTGCGGCTTCGACGCCGATCAGCTTCACACCCGCATCGTCGACGAAATCGGAGAAAATGCCGATCGCGTTGGAGCCGCCGCCGACGCAGGCGATGACCGCATTGGGCAACCGCCCTGCCCGTTCGATCATCTGCGCCCGCGCTTCCTTCCCGATCACGCGTTGGAATTCGCGCACCATCAGTGGGAACGGGTGGGGGCCAGCCGCGGTACCGAGCAAATAGTGCGTCGTTTCGAAGCTGGCCGCCCAGTCCCGCAGCGCTTCATTGACGGCGTCTTTGAGCGTGCGCCCGCCGCTCGTCACCGGGATCACCGTCGCGCCCATCAATTGCATGCGAAAGACGTTGAGCGCCTGCCGCTCTACATCCTCCGCACCCATGTAGATTGTGGCCTCCAGCCCGAGCAGGGCGCACACCAAAGCCGTCGCAACCCCGTGCTGGCCCGCGCCGGTCTCTGCAATGACCCGCTTCTTGCCCATGCGTTGGGTCAGCAGGCCCTGCGCGAGCACCTGATTGGTCTTGTGCGCGCCGCCGTGGAGCAAATCCTCGCGCTTGAGCCACAGCTTGCCATGCCCGAGGTTACGGCATTGGGTGAGCGGCGTCGGACGGCCGGCGTAATTGACCAGCAAATCCTGCAGCTCTGCGTTGAACTCCGGATCGGTCTGGGCATCGAGAAAAGCCGCCTCGAGCTGCTCCAGCGCCGGCACCAGAATTTCGGGCACATAGGTGCCGCCGAAGCGCCCGAAACGGCCATCGAGACGCATCAATTCTTCTCCTGTCGGGACGGTTCGCGCAGCGCTTCGAACAAGGCCGCGATCTTGTCGGCGGACTTGCGGCCGGGTGCTTCGTCCACCGACGAACCGACATCGATGGCATGGCAACCAATGGCGACAGCTTGCCGTGCAGTGGCCGCACCTAGCCCACCCGCCAAGAGACTATCGCCGATCCGCGGGTGGCGCTCGACATGACTCCAGTCGAAGCTTTGCCCGGTTCCGCCGGCGCCATTGTCGAACAGCAAGCGGTCGGCATCCTCATGCTCGTTGGTCGGCGGGCCGTCCGCAACCGTCACCGCCTGCCAGATTTGCGTCCCTTCGGGTAGATGTCGGCGCAGCCGGTCACGGTAAGCGCGGTCTTCCTTGCCGTGCAGCTGAATCGCATGGAGATTGAGCCGCTCGGCGATGACGCCGACCTCGCCAATCGCCGCATTGCGGAACACGCCAACGAGCAACAGTGCCGGAGGAGCCGCTGCCGCAAGCTGTTCCGCTAGTTCGAGCGTCACATGGCGCGGACTTTCCGGAATGAACATCAGACCGGCGTAGCGGGCAGGACGAGCCGCCTGCAAGTCATCGACGGTGCGCAGTCCGCACAATTTGACTCGCCCGAAGATCAGCGCACGTGCGGCCTCGACGGGGTCTTGCGACTTCATCAGCGAGCTCCCGACCAGGAAGCCATCAACAAGTGGCGCGAGGCGCTCGACGTCCGCGCGGGTCGCGATGCCGGATTCCGAAATCAGCACGCGGTCGGGCGCAAGCGCGGCCAACCTTTCCGTCGCGGCGAGGTCGATCGACAGATCGCGCAGGTCGCGGTTGTTAATGCCGATCAGCAGCGCTTCGAGTGCAAGCGCGCGGCGCATCTCCGCCTCGTCATGTACCTCCACCAAAGCGTCCATGCCAAGACGGCGGGCCTCGGCGATCATGGCGCTCGCTTCGTCGTCGTCGAGCACCGACAGCATCACCAAGATGGCGTCCGCGCCCGCCAGCCGCGCTTCTGGCACCTGACGCAGGTCGATGAAGAAATCCTTGGCGAGTAGGGGCCCGTCGAATTCGGCGCGGGCGGCGCGTATATCGTCGAGCGAGCCGCCGAAATAAGCGCCGTCGGCCAGCACGCTCAACGCATCGGCAACCCCGGCATAACCCGCAGCGAGCGCCGCGGGGTCGGCGCCGGGCCGGATTGAACCGAGCGACGGCGAGGCCTTCTTGATCTCCAGAATGAAGCGGGCGCCCGGCTTCGCGAGCGTGTCGGTCAGGCTGCGCGGCGTCGGTTCGGCAGCAGCGCGAAGGCCATCGAGCGTGACTTGGGCGTAGCGTAGCGCGAGCTCCACCTTCTTTGCCTCGACAATTTCCCCGAGCACTCCGGCAGCTTCAGCCATTGCTTGCCTCCACGAAGCGGTCGAGAACATGGCCCGCAGCACCGCTGCGCATCGCATCCGAGGCGGCCGCAACCCCGTCGCCGAAGCTCGCCGCGGCTCCAGCGGTCCATAGCAAGGCGCCGGCATTCAGCGCCACGACCCCGACATCGGCCTCGGGCCCGCTTCCGTGGAGCAACGCCTTGAGCCTTACGGCGTTTTCTTCGGGGCAACCACCCGCGATCTGATCGAGCGGCCGGCGTTCGAGTCCGGCCTTCTCCGGCGTCAACGTCATTTCTTCAAGCAGGCCATCGGATATGCGGATCGCCTGCGTTTCGGCGTGCGGCGCGATTTCGTCGAGACCACTGCCGTGAACCACCAGCCCGCGCGCTACACCTAACGCCACCAGCGTCTCGGCGATCGGTCGCATCAGCTTTGGTTCCGCGACGCCGAGCAGTTGCACCGGCGGTCGCGCGGGGTTCAGGCAGGGGCCGAGCAGGTTCATGATCGTGCGCACCTTGAGCGCGCGGCGGACCGGCCCCGCATGGGCAATTCCCGGATGATAAAGCGGTGCGAGCAGGAAGCAGAAGCCAGTCTCGTCGTGAATTTCGCGCGACCGCTCCGGCGAGACGTCGAGCTTCGCGCTCAAGGCTTCGAGTACGTCCGCAGACCCGCATCGCGACGTGATCGAGCGATTGCCATGCTTGACGATCGGCAGTCCGCACGCCGCCGCGACCAGCCCGGCTGCGGTCGAGACGTTGATCGAGCCCGATCCATCGCCGCCGGTGCCGCAGCTGTCGGCGAACAGCCCCTCGGGCCGCTCGAACGGCCGCGTTGCTGCGCGCAGTGCAAGTGCGGCGCCCGTCAGCTCCTCCGCAGTCTCTCCCTTGAGCTTCAGGCACACGAACGCGGCCGCCATGATCGGTTCGGGCAGATCGCCGGCGACAAGGCGCGAGAACAAGACCCGAACCTGGTCACGCGAGATGTCGCGGCCATCGAATAGCGCATCGAGGCCGTCATCGGGTCGCGGCTCGGCTGGCGGTTGGGACAGAGACATGGATTGCGTTGCACCTGGAACTGGCTGCTGCAGCAAAACGCTGCCGCAGAACGAAAGGAAAGCGGAGCTGTCTAGCTCAGCCGTGCCATCGCGCGCCGGCGGTGCCGCGCCAGTGGCGCAGCCTCCGGCCAAGAACGAAATTCCGGTGCATCATGGCCCGACTGCTAGAGCAGCCCGTCAAGCTTCGTCAAGCCGTCGGTCCCGGTTCAGGTTGACGGGCCCGAGCCGCAAGTGGCAATGGGCCTCCGCTGGCCTTGCGGGTGTAGCTCAATGGTAGAGCAGAAGCCTTCCAAGCTTACGACGAGGGTTCGATTCCCTTCACCCGCTCCAGCTTACGCCAGTCCGGGGGACTGGCGTAAGCTGGAGCGCCGGAGCGGAGCGATGGGCGACACGCCCAACCCTCAGGGCAGGTCGAGAGTTGAAGCTCACGAGCGCAGCGATGGGCGACAAGTCTTGCTCAAGCGTTGACACTCCATCGGCGCGCGGCCATTTGGCGCGCCTCGCCATGCTCGCCAGTTCCGTGGACTGGCTGCGGTGGCAAGCCTCGTGGAGAGGTGGCCGAGTGGTTAAAGGCAGCAGACTGTAAATCTGCCCGGGTTTCCCGTACGCTGGTTCGAATCCAGCCCTCTCCACCATTGCTACACCCGGCTGGCCGGCGTTCTTCCTAAAAAAATTGGCAAATTTCCGGCGATTGCCTTACTGGCATGGTCGGGGCGCGTGTCGTGGCCCGCGTATTCGGCGACTTTGATCAGGGAGCGAGTGTTGCCCGCCATGGCGATCAGCAGAGAGGGTCCTGCAGACGATGCGCAGCACCGCATCGCGCGGTTGAGCTCCGGTCAGCTGGACTGCCTACGCCTTGTCGACCAACACCTCTCGTCCAAGGAAATTGCCTCGGAACTCGGAATTTCGTCCCACACGGTCGATCAGCGCGTCCGCGGGGCGCTGCAGATTCTCGGCGTTGAGCGCCGCGCGCATGCCGCTCGTCTCATCGCCCAGCACTGCGGACCATATCAACGATTGATACATCAATCGCCGTACATTGAGCCCGAACCTTTCATCGACCAGCAACAGGGGGCGGTCAGTCATCAGATTCGGCACGCTGACCGTGCAGGGGAGATTGGGGGCGTCGGTTTCAATACCGAGCAGAGGCCGGCCAACTTACGATCTTCCCTGCCACCGCCGTTCGCTACGAGGAGCAACCCCCGGAATGAGATGAGCGTCGGCCAAAGGCTGCTCTGGATCGTTCTGATCGCGACCGGAGCTGCATTTTCGGCGGGAATGTATCTCGCCGGTCTCGAAAGCCTCTCGAGACTTCTGGCCAATTAGCCTTCGCTGACATTCATCCGACATCAACTCTGGCGCCGAGGCGCTGGGGAAGGAGCAGTCATGCGCAAACAGAACATCGAAAATGCGGCATATGACGTCGCGATTCAAATTCAAACCGTCGAGAACAGCATCGATTCGACCTTGGGGGACCTTGCGGAGCTGCAGTCGAAGATGGTCCACGCACGCGGCGTCACCGGTGTCGGCGTTGCCACTGCGCACGGAGCTTTCGAGCAACTTGCCGCCACGGTGCAGGCGCTGGTAGCGGCCCGCGGCGGCATGGTCCGCTGTCACGCCGAACTGGTGAGTGCCAAGCAGTCGGTCCCCGGCCTTCGCACTGTGTCCTTCGGTGACAACGAGTGTCCGCCGGTCAAGGGCCAAGTCGATCTCCGAATCGTCGCTTAGCCATTCGCAGCATTGACCATTGCACACCCAGCGTGCTCCGATGCGTAGCTGATCATGGCTCCGACGCTCTTTAGAATCCTGCTCGTGGCGGCCGTCCTATACGCCTTGCTGCAAGGCGGCCGCGACGAGCGTCGGGTTGGTATCATCTGCGTCATCGGCACGCTGGTCACTTATTTCGTCATTTCGCCCTTGGCCGCGCGGTTCGAAGGGCTGGAAACTCCCGTACTGGCTGTCGATATTGCGGTGTTGGCAGCTTTTGTCGCGGTAGCACTAAGATCAGACCGCTTCTGGCCGCTGTGGGTCGCCGGTCTGCAACTCACGACCGTCATGGGGCATTTGCTGAAAAGCGTCGAAAGCGACCTCATTCCGCAAGCCTATGGCGCAGCGCTAAATTTCTGGAGTTATCTGATTGTCCTGATCCTCGTCTTGGGTACTTGGCGGGCCCATCACCGCCGCAAACTGGAAGACTACGCGACACCTTAAGTCTGCCACCGCGCGCGTGCCGCCTGCGTGGATGACCCGCCCCGACTCCCCGCTTGCCACGCCGAGCCCACGCTCCCAATGAGGCGCGATGAGACGCAAAAAATCGCATCAGCCTCACACCAACCCGAACCGTCCGCGGTTCTGGGGCAAACATGCAGTCACGGCAGTTCTCGACAATCCCGACCGGCGGGTGCTGAAAGCCTGGGCGACCCCCGAAGCCGCGGGCTTCATGCGATTCCCCAAGGATGTAGCGGTGACGCTGGCCGACGTGGCGGACCTCGGACGCCTTGTCCCCAGCGATGCGCCACACCAGGGCGTAGTCATCGAGGCCGAGCCGCTCGAAGATATATGGCTCGGCGACATATTGGCGGTAGCCCCGGAGCAGGCGATCCTGCTGGTGCTGGACCAAATCACCGATCCCCACAATGTCGGCGCAATCCTCAGATCGGCTGCCGCGTTCGGCGCGATCGGTATCGTCACCCAGGACCGCCATTCGCCCCCAGAGGGCGGCGCGCTTGCCAAAGCCGCCTCTGGCGCATTGGAACGCGTACCGTGGGCGCGGGTCGTCAACCTTGCACGCGCGCTCGACGAAATTGCCGAAGCCGGCTTCTGGCGGATCGGCCTGGCTGGCGACGCGGACATGGAATTGAAAGAAGCGGTCGGGCCGAAGAAGATCGCACTCGTGCTCGGGGCAGAAGGCCCGGGCATGCGGCCGAACACCCGCGAGCATTGCGACGCGCTTGCCCGCCTTCCGATCAGCGATGCCGTCGAGAGCCTGAACGTGTCGAACGCCGCCGCGGTCGCGCTTTATGCCGCAAGCATCGGCTGATGGTCCGCACCGTCGACACCATGAAGGTGGCAATCGATGCACTTGCCGCGCGTGAGCCTGCGTTCGCTGCGGTGGTCGAACGATGCGGTAAGCCGGAACCCCGGAACAGCGAACCCGGCGCCCACACTTTGCTCCGCACGATCGTGGGCCAGCAGGTCAGCGTGGCGGCGGCGCGCTCGATGTGGGCCAAGCTCGAAACCGCATTCGGTTCACCGCCCGACCTCGCGTCAATCCTCAGGGCCAGCGACGAGGATCTGCGGCTCGCCGGCATATCGCGGCAAAAGGCCGGATATGCGCGCAGTCTCGCCCAGCTCGTTCTCACCGGCGAACTGGATCTGCTCAGTCTTCCGGCCGACGATGAGGAAGCAATCGCACTGCTGACCAGGATCAAGGGCATTGGACGTTGGTCGGCGGAGATCTATCTGCTTTTCGCCGAAGGGCGACCAGACGTCTGGCCAGCGGGCGATCTCGCGGTCCAGGTCGAAGTGGGCCGCCTGCTGGGTCTCGACGGCAAACCGTCCGAAAAGACGGTCCGGGAACTGGCCGAGGCGTGGCGTCCGCACCGCGGAGCCGCAGCCATTCTCGCTTGGCACAGTTATAATAGTGCGGTGCTTTAACTAGCGCCGCACGTGGACATCCTGTTCGCGCGCGCCAAGCCCGCGAAACACGCGCGGCCCGAGGTCGGCTCGGAACGGCGCCATTTTGTCGCTTTTGCCCTCGCGCCCGACAAGATAGGAGCGCGATGTCTGTCCTTCGCCGCCGCCCCAGCCGTACAGCGCGTTAAAAGCGACCAGCGGAACAAAAAACTGTCGGCCAGCGGCCTCCAGAATGCGCAAACGGTCGACGGGAATCGCGACCGATCCGGAGATTTCGATGCTCTTCAGCGGCGGAAGCGCGGGGAGCCTTTCCGCCGTCTGCGGCGGGCGTCGGAAGAAACCGCCGATTTCCTCGTCCTGCTCGGGTCCGGCGTTGAACACCATGGTTTCGACCAGGATTTCGCGCGCGGCCGCACTTCCCGAGTTCGTGATCTTGATGACGAACCCGATCGCGGCCTGCTCCCGATCCAGGATGCATCGCGAAGGCACGAACTCCAGCTCGATCCACGGCCGCAGCCGGGTGGAGATAATTCCACCGCGCGCGGATCGGGCGGCCGGTGCTGGAACCTGCGCCTGTGGCGCCGGAGCAGGAGGCTGCGAAACCGGTGCGACGGGGGCAGGAACCGATTGCGGCCGAAACGCGGAAGGTTCGACCGTGCCAACGCCCGCCATACCCCGGCGCGAGCGCTGACGAAAAAACAGGAATGTTGCGCCGAGTGCGAGTGCTGCGGCGGCGAGCAACCAAGGCCACAACGGCGCCCCACCCTCCTCCACCGGCATTGCCGCAGGTGTCGAAAGCGGCGGCGGTGAGGGACTGGTCGGCAGATCGCTTGCTCCCGCAATGTCCGGCGAGCTGAACGGCGCTTGCAGAGACGGAAGCGAGGGTGCCAGATCGGCGGCCACCGAACGCGTCGGATTGACCGCAGCAGGCGCTCGCTGCGTCCGAGTGGCGGACGGGGCATCGTCGCGTGCCGATAGCGCAGCTGTTGGCGCTGGCGAACCCGTCTCGGGCGATTGTGTCGACGGAGCGGTTTCTGCGGGGCGGGCCGGGGTCCCTCCAAGCGAGAAGTCGCGCAATTCGCGTGGACCGACCACCCCCGAGGCAGGTGGAGTCTGCGGTTGCGGAGCCGGCGCGGCAGCGCTTTGCGCCGCTGCGCCGTCCCCAGTCAGCGCGGCGAGCGCCGCCGCAATGCTCAAGCCTAGGCCCGCTTTCATAATCCCGCTGCTCGCCCTGATTTGCGAACCAGGGCCCGCTTAGGCCGGGACATGGCGCGCAAGCGGCAGTGGTTCAAGCTCGGCGACGCTTAAAGTGCGTCGACCAGCACCAGTTCCGCGTCGTCTTCCGCTTCGATCCGCAGGCGTGCTTCCCCGGTGATCGCCACACCATCGCGCGGATTGGCCTGCGCGCCGTTCACGCGCACCCGCCCGCTGGGTACCAGATAGATGTGCCGCAACGGGTCGATGTCCAGTTCGATGGCCTCGCCTGCGGGGATCGTTGCGCCGAGGATGCGCGCATCGGCATTGATGGTCAGCGCCCCGTCGCTTTCATTGCCGCTGGCGAGCAGCTGGAAAACTCCTTGCCGCGATTCCTTTGGGAAGGGCATCGCACCCCAGCCAGGTTGTGCGCCGGGCCGGTCGGTCTCGATCCAGATCTGGAACAGGGTCGTGTCCTTGTCCTCCAGATTAAACTCGGCGTGGGTGACGCCCGTCCCGGCGCTCATCACTTGAACGTCGCCGGCGCCTGTACGGCCCTTGTTGCCCATTGAATCCTGATGGGTAATGGCACCGGTGCGGACATAGGTAATGATCTCCATGTCGCGATGAGGATGCGGCGGAAAGCCGCTCTTCGCGGCGATCTTGTCGTCGTTCCAGACGCGGATCCTCCCCCACCCCATGCGCGCGGGCTCATGATAGCTGGCGAAGGAAAAATGGTGGCGGGCGTCCAGCCAAC
>JBDSZD010000152.1:0-5722 GCA_039925325.1 Sphingomicrobium sp. | reverse complement strand
TCCTCCATGATCGACTTGTTGCGGCGGATCAGCCAGTTGTAGGCGAGCACGGCCGGCACGGCCACGATCAGGCCGAGCGCGGTCATGATGAGCGCCTCGCCGACCGGACCGGCGACCGACTGAATCGAGGCGTCGCCCGAAGCCGCGATCTTGATCAGCGCGCGATAGATGCCGACAACGGTACCGAAGAGACCGATGAACGGAGCGGTCGAGCCGACGGTCGCGAGGAAGGCTAGGCCTTCGCCGAGACGCGCCCCGATCGAGCCCCTGCTGCGCTCAAGGCTGTTCGAAACCCAGTCGTGACGGTCGATCGGGTCGTCGAGCTTGTCATGCTGTTCTTGGGCAGTGAGCGCATCGTCAACGATCGAGCGGTAGGCGCTGCGCGCCTCCAACTTGGTCGAAGCGTCGCGCATATTTGGCGAGTTCCAGAAACTCGAACGCACCTTCTTACCCTGACTCATGATCTTTTGCTGCTGCATCAGCTTGGTGAACAGGATGTAGAAGGTGCCGACTGACATGATGATGAGGATGATGAAGGTCGTCCAGGCAATGACGCCACCCTTTTCAAGGGCCTGCCAAATGCCGAAGTCGCCGCCTGCTACTGCTGGAGTTGCCATGATTGTTACTTCCCTCTCAATTGGTTGAATCTCAGGTGAGGCGTCACTGAAGCCGCCAGGTAATTCGACCGGTCACTGAACCGGACGTCGGATTGCCGCTGCTGTCCTGTCCCGGCTGATACCGAGCCCGTGACGAAAGAATACGGCAGGTTGCCGAATCCAGCGTTTTGGATCCACTCGAAGAACTGACCGAACATCCGGTCACGCGACCAGTGGTGCCGATCGAAAGGTTAACTCCGACCGTACCCTGCTCCTCACGTTCAATCGCCGACTCAGGATAATCGCTGTCCCTGATCAGTCCCTGGAGGCTGCCGCTCAGGCTTCGCGGTTCGACGCGCCTGACGGGCGGCGGCGCAGGCGGCGCAGGCGGGGCAGGCGGGGCCGTATAAGTTATCGGCGGATTGGGCGGAGGATTCGGAGTCGCCTGAACTGGCGACTCTATAACCTGAGTCCGCACCAGCGGCGGCGGCGCTGCAATCGGCGGCGGCGGCGTCTCCTGAGGGGTTTCCTCGGGGGGCGGCTTCTCTTCGGGGGGTGGCGGTTCCTCCTCGACGTCGAATGTCTTCAAATCCTCGGCAGCCTGCCTCACCACACTATAGGCAAGGCCGGACACCAACGCGTAACCGAGCAGCACGTGGATGAGCGCCACGACGATAATTGCCGCGGTCCGGTTGCTGCTCATCTGATTGCGATTTGCGTACGACATTAAGCGGCACTTCTCCCCTCGACACGTTCCGCCAGGACGGCGGCCAAACCTGGCGGTCGGACGCACGCCTTGAGTCTGGTCGGACAATGCGATGTATCAACATATCATCGCCGACAGCGCGCTTCCTTATAGCTGGCTCAAAGGCCGTGCAATGCATTTTGTTCCACGGGCGCAAGGTTGAGGGCTCAATGAATCGGAAGCAGTCCTAGACAGACGAAATTTCTATGCCCACCCCGCGCGCGTCCGCATAGATGTCCGGCTTGGCCGTAGCCACCCGAAGCGCCTTGACCCCGTGGAGCGCTGAGAAGCGCTCGAAGATTCGGTGGGCCAGCGTTTCCTGGAGGTTGTAGCGGCGCTCGGCGGCGATCGCCCGCACTTGCGACCTCAAATAATCGTAATCCCAGGCACCCGCTGGATCGTCGTCCGCCGGCGCCGCTAGATCGTCGAGCCAAATCTCGACTGTGACGAGCAACCGTTGCGGCTTGCCCACTTCGAAGTCGTGAAACCCGATATCGGCCTCGATCTCGAGCGCCTCGAGCAGGATCGATGCAGTGCGCACCTTGATCGTGTCGGGCACCAATCCTTCAAGCCGTATAGACGTCATTGGTCCCCCAGAAATTGTACGTCGCGATCGAGCTTCATGAACCGCTGCCCGCCATCCACCACAAGGCATTGCCCAGTCACAGTCTTTGCGGTCGCGAGGTAGCGAATCGCGGCCAGCACGTCGTCGGGCTCAACCCCGCGGCCCAGCGGGTTGGCCTCGTGCATCGCGTCGAAATTCGCCTTGCTCTGCCCGGGCGAGCGCAACATCAACGCCGGGGCGACCGCATTGACCCGGATGCCCTGCCCCGCGAGCGCCCGCGCGGCAAGTTCGGTCGCCGCGCCAAGGGCCTGCTTGGAAAGGGTGTAGCTGAAAAAATCGGGGTTGGGCGCGGCCAGCTTCGAATCGAGAATGTTGGCGATCAGCGCGTCGCCGCCGTCATGCCCGCTCGCGAAACGGCGGATCAGCAACAAAGGCGCTCGGACGTTGACGGCCATGTGCGCATCAAATTCGTCGGGGCTGAACTGCTCAAGCGAATCGAAAGCGAAGCGAGCGGCGCTGTTCACCAGCAGTCTGACCGGCGGCAGCGACGCGGCCCCCGCAAAAATCGTGTCGGCGCAGTCTGGCTCGGCCAGATCGGCAACCACCTTCACTGCTCCGGGCGGCACGTCGTCGCCTGCGTCGCGGACATGCGCCAGCACGGTCCAGCCATCATCCAACAGCCCGCGTGTCAGCTCGGCACCGACCCGTTTTCCGGCTCCGGTGACGATTGCGGTCTGGGGAAGCGTGGAATTCATTTCGCCGATTGCAGTGACGAAGCAAGCCGCGAGGTGCAAGGCCGGATTGCCTCACCAACCTCGCAATGACAGAGGAGCGGAATGACCCCTGGTCGCCCACCGATAGAGCTTCGAGGGCTGGACTTCGCCGAGCTCCAGCGACTCGCGGACGAGCAGATTCTACCTCCAGTCGAGCATTGGAACCCCCCGAATTGTGGCCACAGCGGAATGCGGATCACCCGCGATGGCACATGGATGCACGAAGGCCGTCCGATCGAGCGCGCGGCCATGGTCCACCTGTTCGCGACCATTCTCCGGCGAGAACCGGATGGCAGCCACGTGCTGGTCACGCCGGTCGAAAAGCTCGTCATCGATGTCGAGTCGACGGCGTTCCGCGTGATAGAAATGAGCAGCGAGGGCGATCACCGCGATCGCCGGATCGCGTTCCGTCTCGACAGCGGTGAAATATTGATTCTTGACCGCGAACATCCGCTGCGCCTTGCGAGCAACGGCTCGGGTCCGCGCATTCTCGTTCGCCACGGGCTGGAAGCGGAGATCGCGCGCCCGGTGTATTACGAGCTCGCCGAACTGGCGATCGCGGAAGACCATGACCCGCTTGGCATCTGGAGCGCCGGCGCATTTTTTGCGTTGTCCGAACCCGAATGAGCTTGATCGTCCGGCTACACTCCGCCCTAATGGAGCGTCCGCTAATCGCGCCGATTCGGGGAGATTTCGGAGATACGGAGGTGGCCGGAACTCCTGCCGCAGTCCTGATCGCCATAACTGATCGCGTCGAACCGGGCCTGATCCTCACCGTTCGTCGAGAGAACATGCGGACCCATGCCGGGCAGATCGCCTTCCCGGGAGGCCGCCTTGACCCTGACGAGGACCCGGTCTCTGCGGCGCTGCGCGAGGCGGCGGAAGAATTGGGCCTCGATCCTGTGGCGGTTCACGTCGTGGGGCCGATCGAGCTGTATCGAACAATTACCGGCTACGCGGTTACCCCCGTCGTCGCAGTAATCCCGCCCGATCTTCCGCTCGCGCCGCACGAACGAGAAGTCGCGGAATGGTTCGAAGCTCCGCTGGCCTTTCTCATTGATCCCGCCAACCAGGCGCGCAAGAGCGTAATGGCCGAAGGGCGGGAGCGGCACTATTACGAGATCATGTGGGGGGAGCGACGGATTTGGGGAGCGACGGCGGCGATGATTGTGAACCTGTCGCGACGGCTGCGGTGGACATGAGACTGGACGCGGAAAAGTGGCGCGACCGACCGGGACTGGCGCACCTCCTCACCGCCCTCGGCGCCGATCGAGGGCTGACCCGCTATGTCGGCGGGGCGGTTCGGGATGAATTGCTTGGCGTTCCGGTCAGCGATGTCGATCTGGCTACCCGGCTGCTGCCCGACGAAGTCGTCCGCCGACTTGAAGCGGCCGGGATCAAGGCCGTCCCCACGGGGATCGATCATGGCACGATCACCGCCGTCAGTTCTGGCCAGGCGGTCGAGGTCACGACGCTGCGGCGCGACGTTTCGACCGACGGACGCCGCGCGACCGTCGCGTTCACCGACGATTGGAAAGAAGACGCCGCGCGCCGCGATTTCACGGTGAATGGGCTCAGCGCCGATCCGTTCAGCGGGCAGATCTACGACTATTTCGACGGTCTCGCCGACATCGTGAGCCGCACGGTCCGCTTCATTGGCGACCCGCTCGAGCGGATTGCCGAGGACCATCTCAGGATATTGCGATTCTTCCGCTTCCACGCCCGCTTCGGCGGCGGGCCTCCGGACGCGGCGGCGGTCGATGCCTGCACCGCCCGCGCCAACGACCTGATGGCCTTGTCCCGGGAGCGCATCGCCGACGAGCTTCTGAAATTGCTCGGCCTTCCGGATCCTGGGCCAACCGTTCAATTGATGATTGATCGCAAGATCCTCAGCCCGGTGCTTCCGGAGATCGGAGAGACCGGTCTTGCCCAGCTCGAGGATCTCAAGAACATTGAGCGAGAATGCGGCCTGACCGCAGACCCGATCCGGCGGCTTGCAGCCCTGTTGCCGGCGGATCCGGAGGAAGGCGCTGCTGTGGGTGCGCGGCTTCGCCTTTCCAAGTTGCAGCAGAAACGCCTTGTGTTCTCGCTTCGCAGACTGCCTGGGAGCATATATGAACTGGCCTACCGCCATGGGCGGGATATGGCGACGGACAGGGTGGCACTTGCCGGCGATTGGCCAGCATTCGACCGGATCCTGGCGCTCCGCCATCTTCCACAATGGACGATTCCAAAACTTCCGATTGGAGGCGGCGCGCTCATTCAGCGCGGCCTGACTGAAGGACCGATCGTCGCGCGCACGCTGCGCGCCATTGAGGATGCCTGGATCGCAGCAGGATTTCCCACAGGCCAGCCGTTCGACATAATCGTCAGCCGGGCGGTATCGTCCGCTAGGGAAAGCTAGGCAGCTGGCGCACCGAGAGGATCAGCAAAAAGACGACCGCGAACCAGGCCGCACTCCAGCCGACGACACGACAGCGCCACGTTCGCTCATGGCCCGAAATATCAGCCGTGCTGCGCCCGCGTCTCGCCCTCGCTGAACCCTTTGAACAGTGGAATCAACTGCCACAGCGCCGAGGCTCCGACGAGAAGGTAGACGATCCGGCTGAGCAGCGATTGCTCGCCGAACAAAGCCGCGACCAGGTTGAAGTCGAACAGGCCGACGAGCCCCCAGTTAAGGCCCCCGACGATGATCAAAAGGAGGGTGACAAGGTTGATTGCGCGCATTTGCTTCACTCCGCGAGGTGGGGGCGCCGGCCGCGTAGGAGGAGGGAGGATGAAACGCGGCCGGCAGTGTCGCAAGGGCTAGGCTCCGACTGGAGCCGCCTCCAGATGGACTTTGTCCGGTAGGCTGGCCCCTACAGCCCCGCCTCGACCGCAATCCGGATCGCTTCCGCGCTCGTCTTTACGTTGAGGCGCTCGATCAGCAGCGCGCGGTGCATTTTCACGGTCTTTTCGGAAATCCCGAGTTTGTGGGCGATCTGCTTGTTGAGCAGTCCGCTCGCGACACCCGTGAGCACTTCGCGCTGCCGGCCGGGCAAGT
>JBDSZD010000151.1:0-3181 GCA_039925325.1 Sphingomicrobium sp. | reverse complement strand
ATCGGCGTTTATCCAGGCACGTTCGATCCGGTGACGCTTGGCCATCTCGACATCATCCGGCGCGGTGCGCATCTGGTCGACAGACTGGTCATCGGAGTGACGACCAACCCGGCCAAGGAGCCGATGTTCGCGGTCGCCGAGCGGCTTGAAATGGTTCGCCGCGAGGTCGCGGGCATCGAGGGCGTGATCGAGGTCGTTGCGTTCGATTCGTTGCTGATGAATTTCGCCGAAGCGCAGGGTGCATCGATGATCCTGCGCGGCCTGAGGGCGGTCGCCGACTTCGAATATGAATTTCAGATGGCGGGGATGAACCAGCAGCTCAACGATCGGATCGAGACCGTCTTCCTGATGGCCGATGTGTCGCTCCAGCCGATTGCGTCAAGGCTGGTGAAAGAAATAGCCCGTTATGGCGGGGCAATCGACAAATTCGTGACTCCTGAGGTCGCGAAGGATGTGGCGCGGCACCTCGCCGCACGCTAGTCTGCGGTACGATTTCGGGGAGTAAAAATGTCCATCAAAGCTTTGCTGATGCTGCCTCTCATGCTGTTCGCCGCGGCCAGCTCGCTAGCCAAGGACAGGCCCGCCCCCGCGCCGCCCAAACCGGCCGTCGTGGCTCCCGCCGAGATTGCGGCGGATCCGGCCAACCGGCTGACTTTGGCCTTGTCGAACGGCAAGTCGGTGGTCATCCAGCTTCGCCCGGACGTCGCGCCGCAGCATGTAGCGCGGATCCAGGGCCTGGTGCGGCAGGGGTTCTACAACGGGCTGCAATTCCACCGCGTCATTCCCGGCTTCATGGCGCAGGGCGGCGATCCCAAGGGCGACGGCACCGGCGGATCGACGCTGCCCGATCTGAAAGCGGAATTCAGCACTATTCCCTATATGCGCGGGACGGCGGCAATGGCGCGCGGCCAGTCGGACGACAGCGCCAACAGCCAGTTCTTCGTCATGTTCTCGCCCAATGTCGCATTGTGGGGGAAATACACCGTGTTCGGGCGGGTCATTCAGGGCATGGACGCGGTCGATGCAATCGCGGTGGGGGAGCCGCCCGAGCAGCCAACGAAGATCCTGTCGGCCAAGCTTGGGGATATAGCTGCGCCTCAGACGGCAGCCGCGACCCCGAACGGACAATAATCGGAGCGTCATTGCGAGCGAAGCGAAGCAATCCAGCCGTGGTGCTGAACTGGATTGCTTCGTCGCTGCACTCCTCGCAATGACGAAATAATGCGCGTTGACCTGTTCGACTTCGATCTGCCCTCCGACCGGATTGCGCTTCGTCCGGCGCGGCCGCGCGACAGCGCGCGATTGCTGCTGGTCGAAGGGGAGCGGATCGCCGACCGGGTCGTACGCGATCTTCCGGGTCTGCTGCGCGCGGGCGACGTTCTGGTCTTCAACGACACCAAGGTGATTCCGGCGCAGCTGGAGGGCAGGCGTTTTCGATCCGAAGACGGGGTGCAAAGCACCCCTGGGGGCAACGCCAGGATCGGCGCTACCCTGCACAAGCGCGCGGGGCCGCGCAGCTGGTGGGCGTTCGTGCGCAATGCCAAGCGGTTGCGCGCTGGCGATCTGATCGACTTCGGCGCGGGGGTGACCGCTTCCGCTGTGGAGCGCGACGACCAAGGCGCATTCCTGTTGCACTTCCACGGGGACGAGCCGGTCGAACTGCTGCTGGAACGGGCAGGGCGAATGCCGCTGCCGCCCTATATCGCGTCGAAGCGCGCGGCGGACGACGCGGACAGAGACGATTATCAGACCATGTTCGCGCGCGAGGAAGGTGCTGTTGCCGCGCCGACGGCCGCGCTGCATTTCACGCCGGAATTGCTGGCCGCGATGGACGAACACGGAGTGGCGCGCGAGACGCTGACTTTGCACGTCGGCGCGGGCACGTTCCTTCCGGTCAAGGTCGAGGAGACGGCCGAGCACCGGATGCATGCGGAGTGGGGACGGATCGACGCGGCGACCGCGCAGCGGCTCAATGCCGTGCGCGCGGCCGGCGGTCGCCTGATCGCGGTCGGGACGACCAGCCTGCGCCTGATCGAAAGCGCGGCCGGCGAGGATGGAATGATCGCGCCGTTCGACGGGGACACGGCGATCTTCATCACGCCCGGCTATCGCTTCAAGGCCATCGACGGGCTGATCACCAACTTCCATCTCCCGCGATCGACTTTGTTCATGCTGGTCTCGGCGCTGATGGGGCTGGATGTGATGCAGGCCGCCTATGCGCACGCGATCGCCGGAGGATACCGCTTCTACAGCTACGGCGATGCGAGCTTATTGCTGCCAACCCATTGAACCCCCACCTTCGATCTATTGCAGAGGTTGCCAAAATCCCGGATGGTGGCGTTGGACTTGGCGGGGTGAAAGCATGGGTTTAGCGGCCGAGTTGATCGTTTCGGCCATTCTTTTGGTCATCGTCACTATCATTCACGGAACCGGTCTCAGTTTGATGGACCGATTGTTCCGAACCGAAGTCCGTGAGCTGGCGGATTTGAAGCTGGTTCAACGAGAGTTCGGGGTCATGGTGCCGATGGCCCTGTGCCTGATGACGCTGCACATCGTTGAGATTTTTCTGTTTGCCGCCTTCTATCTGGCAACGGAAGATGCGAGTTCGGTGCGCGACGCGATCTACCACTCTGCCATGGCCTACACGACCATGGGGGTCGTGGAGGGCGGCATTAGCAAGTGGACCATCGTATTCGTGTTCGAGGGGCTCGCGGGCTTTCTCATGATCGGATGGTCGTCCGCGGTTTTCGTCACGGATATGGAGCGGGTGCTCCGACGCAGAAGATAGCCCGACACCAAGTAAGGGTGCGGGCACGCGTAGCGCCTGCGCCATCGAAAGCGCGGCCGGAGCGGATGGAATGATCGCGCCGTTCGAAGGCGACACGGCGATCTTCATCACACCCGGCTATCGCTTCAAGGCCATCGACGGGCTGATCACCAACTTCCACCTCCCGCGCTCGACTTTGTTCATGCTGGTTAGCGCGCTGATCGGGCTGGATGTGATGCAGGACGCTTATGCGCACGCGATTTCAGGAGGATACCGCTTCTACAGCCACGGCGATGCGAGCTTATTGCTGCCGACTTAGCAAATGGCCGCTTCCGACCCATTGCGGCCGTTCGGGAGTGGCGGCACAGCTCCGTCAAGGGGGATAGCGGGTGACAACTTATGAGACGATCAGGA
>JBDSZD010000150.1:0-4791 GCA_039925325.1 Sphingomicrobium sp. | reverse complement strand
TTCTTCATTACACTTCCGAAACGGGGATTTCCATGACCGCAATCGTCGACGTCCATGCGCGCTACATTCTCGACAGTCGCGGCAATCCGACGGTTGAGGTCGACGTCACGCTGGAGGACGGCAGTCTGGGCCGCGCCGCGGTTCCTTCGGGCGCGTCGACCGGGGCCCACGAAGCGGTCGAGCGGCGCGACGGCGACAAGGCCCGCTGGCTCGGCAAGGGCGTCGATGGCGCGGTGCAGGCGGTCAACAGCGAGATCGCGGACATCATCGTTGGGCGTGAGGCCGAGGATCAGGCAGACGTCGATTCGGCGCTGATCGAACTGGACGGCAGCGAGAATAAGGGCCGGCTCGGCGCGAACGCAATTCTCGGGGTCAGCCTCGCGACGGCGAAGGCTGCGGCGGAAGCGCTTGGATTGCCGCTTTACCGCTATGTCGGCGGGGTCAGCGCGAACCTGCTGCCGGTACCGATGATGAACATTCTCAACGGCGGGGCGCATGCTGACAATCCGATCGATTTCCAGGAATTCATGGTGATGCCGGTCGGCGCTCCGACCTTTTCCGAAGCGTTGCGCTGCGGCGCCGAGATTTTCCATTCGCTCAAAAGCGGGCTGGCAAAGGCCGGCCTGTCGACCGCCGTCGGCGACGAGGGCGGATTCGCCCCCAATATCGCGTCGGCCCGGGAGGCGCTGGATTTCATCATGACGTCGGTCGAAGGCGCGGGCTATTCGGTCGGCAAGGATGTGCTGATCGCGCTCGATTGCGCGGCGACGGAGTTTTTTCGCGACGGCGCCTACCAGCTCGAAGGCGAGGGACGGGTGTTGAGCCCCGAGGAAATGGCCGATTATCTGACCCAGCTTGCGACCGACTATCCGATCGCCTCGATCGAGGATGGCATGGGCGAGGACGACATGCTTGGCTGGAAGGCGCTGACGGACCGCGTCGGCGACCGTGTCCAGCTGGTCGGCGACGATCTGTTCGTCACCAATTCCACGCGGCTTGCGCAAGGCATCAAGGACGGCATCGCCAATTCGATCCTGGTCAAGGTCAATCAGATCGGCACTTTGACCGAAACCATCGACGCCGTGCGCCTGGCCCAGACCAGCGGCTATACTTCGGTGATGTCGCATCGTTCGGGCGAGACGGAAGACAGTATTATCGCCGACCTCGCCGTCGCTCTGTCGTGCGGCCAAATCAAGACCGGCAGCCTTGCGCGGTCCGACCGGACCGCGAAATACAATCAGCTGCTGCGGATTGAGGAAGAGCTTGGCGACCATGCGCGGTACCCGGGTGTCGGCGCGGTTAAAGCCTATCGGGCTGCCTGATTCCGCAACATTTTTGAGGTCCGGCCAAATATCCCTTGCCTTTCAACTCCCTTCGTGATTCTTCAAAGACATGGGCGGAGCCAGCAAAAGTATCGGACTGATCCGGAGAGCAGCGGCGCCCGCGCTTGCGTTCATTATCGTCGGGACGTTCGCGGGCCATGCAATTGCCGGCCCGAACGGATTGCTCGCCTGGGGCGGCTATCACCGCGATCTCGGCGTGCGCAAAGTTGAGCTTGCCAAGCTGGAGGGCGAGCGCGCCCGGCTGCGCCACCGTTCGGCGCTGCTCGACCCGCGCAAAGCCGACCCGGACTTGGCCGAGGAAATGGTCCGCGACCGGCTTGGCCTGGTCCGCAGCGACGAAGTGATCATTCCGCTCGAGTAGGCGCCGCCGCTGCAGTTGCCAGCCTGCCAGTCCGTTTCCTATAGAGCCGCCACGAATAAGCCCCCAGAAAGGCAGTATCTCTTGGCGAGGCCAGCAAAGTCCAAAGCGCTGCAAGCGGCAGCACCTGTAGCTACGACCGCGAATGGAGCGGCAATTCCGCCCGTCAATCGAGAACGCCCGCCGGAACCCAAGCGCTATCAGGCGACCAAGGACGAGCTGCTCGGGCTGTACAAACAGATGCTGCTGATCCGGCGCTTCGAGGAGCGCGCGGGGCAGCTTTACGGGCTTGGTTTGATCGGGGGCTTCTGCCACCTCTACATCGGGCAGGAGGCGGTCGCTGTCGGGCTGCAGTCGGCCATGACGGTCGGCAAGGACAGCGTGATCACCGGCTATCGCGACCATGGCCACATGCTGGCTTACGGGATCGATCCGAAGCTCATCATGGCCGAGCTGACCGGACGCGCCGCCGGCATTTCCAGGGGCAAGGGCGGATCGATGCACATGTTCAGCGTCGAGCATGGTTTTTATGGCGGCCACGGCATCGTCGGTGCGCAGGTCAGCCTCGGCACCGGGCTGGGCTTCAAGCATCAATATAGCGGCGATGGCGGGGTGTGCCTGACCTATTTCGGCGACGGCGCGGCCAATCAGGGGCAAGTCTACGAAAGCTTCAACATGGCCGAGCTGTGGAAGCTGCCAGTGATCTACGCGATCGAGAACAATGGTTATGCGATGGGCACGTCGGTCAGCCGCTCGGCGTCCGAGGACCAATTCTACAAGCGCGGCGAAAGCTTCCGCGTTCCCGGCATTCAGGTCGACGGCATGGATGTGCTTGCGGTGCGCGGTGCGGCGCAGACGGCGCTGGAATGGACCCGAGCGGGGAAGGGGCCGATCATCCTGGAATTGAAGACTTATCGGTATCGCGGCCATTCGATGTCCGACCCGGCCAAATACCGGACGCGCGAGGAAGTGCAGAGCTTCCGCGAAGGCAAGGACCCGATCGACCATGCCGCGCGCGACCTTGCTGGGCTTGGCGTAAGCGAGGATGAACTTAAGGCAATAGACAAGACAATCAAGGACATCGTCGTGAATGCTGCGAAGTTCGCTGAAGATGCGCCGCTGCCTGAGCCCGCCGAACTCTACACCAACGTGCTGGTCGGGGCATATTGATGGGCATTCAGCTGACGATGCCGGCGCTGTCGCCGACCATGGAAGAAGGCACCTTGGCCAAATGGCTGGTCAAGGAGGGCGACGAAGTGAAGTCGGGCGACATCCTCGCCGAGATCGAGACCGACAAAGCGACGATGGAGTTCGAAGCGGTCGATGAAGGCACGATCACCAAGATTTTGGTCGCCGAGGGCACGGATGGGGTGAAGGTCGGAACTCCGATCGCGGTTATGGCTGGCGAGGGGGAAGATGCCTCTAGCCCCTCTCCCCCTGCGGGAGAGGGTGCCGAGGCGAAGCCGACGGCGGGTGAGGGACCGAAGGGCGAGACAGATACTGTCCCGGCAGGTTCGCCCGCCAGTCCCTCACCCCCCGCCGCTGTCGCGGCTCCTCCCTCTCCCTCAAGGGGAGAGGGGCTAATGAGTCCCGAAGTGCCCGAGGGCACGGCGATGGTTTCGACGACCGTACGCGACGCATTGCGTGACGCCATGGCGGAGGAAATGCGGAGCGACGAGCGCGTGTTCGTGATGGGCGAGGAAGTCGCGGAATATCAGGGCGCGTATAAGGTCACGCAGGGCCTCCTTGCGGAATTCGGCGCCAAGCGAGTGATCGATACGCCGATTACCGAATATGGTTTTGCCGGGGTCGGCACGGGCGCTGCGATGGGCGGGCTGAAGCCGATCATCGAATTCATGACATTCAATTTCGCGATGCAGGCGATCGATCACATCATCAACTCGGCCGCCAAGACCAATTACATGTCCGGCGGTCAGATGCGCTGCCCGATCGTGTTCCGCGGGCCCAATGGCGCCGCCAGCCGGGTCGGCGCCCAGCACAGCCAGAATTACGGCCCCTGGTATGCGGCGGTGCCGGGCCTGATCGTCATTGCGCCGTACAGCGCATCCGACGCCAAGGGCCTGCTGAAGGCCGCGATCCGCAGCGAAGACCCGGTCGTGTTCCTCGAAAACGAATTGCTCTACGGACAAAGCTTCGACGTTCCGCAACTCGACGATTTCGTGCTTCCGATCGGCAAAGCGAAGATCGTTCGCCCGGGCAGCGACGTAACCCTCGTCAGTTACTCGATCGGGGTCGGCGTGTCGCTTGAAGCGGCGGAGAAATTGGCGGGCGAGGGCATTGACGCGGAAGTGATCGACCTGCGCACGCTGCGTCCGCTCGACACCGCGACCGTGCTGGAAAGCCTCAAGCGAACAAACCGGGTCGTGGTTGTCGAGGAAGGCTGGCCGACCTGCTCGATCGCCTCGGAAATCAGTGCGGTGTGCATGGAACAGGGATTCGACGACCTCGATGCACCGGTGCTCCGCGTGACCAATGTCGACGTGCCGCTGCCTTATGCCGCGAACCTGGAGAAATTGGCGCTGATCAAGGTCGACGATGTGGTCAACGCTGCCAAGCAGGTCTCCTATCGCTAAACCGCGCGACCGGCGTTGCTCCACCGGCTGTGTCTGAGGGTTGACAGCGGCTGCTCCGGATTGGAGCATGACCGCGCCGAATCTCCTGTTGTTGGGGGAGGTGCCGATGTGGCGATATTTCGCCGGGGCCGCGGCCTGTTTGCTAATGGTCACGGGTGTCATTTTGCTGTGGCAAGGGCACGCGCAGGACACCGCCCCATTGCCGCCCGCGCCAACGCCGCGACCGACGTCGCAGTCGATCATTGCCAGGCCGACCGTGCTGCAAGCACCCGAGGCAAGCCCGAAAAGCCGAGAGGAGAAGCGGTTCTACCGGGCGGACAAGGACAAGAACGGCCGGATCGAGCGGGAAGAACTGCTGACACCGCGCCGCAAGGCGTTCGCCAAGCTCGACATCAATGGCAACGGGACATTGTCTTTCGAGGAATGGGGCGTGAAGACGATCGACAAGTTCGGCGGAGCGGACAAGGATCGGTCGGGTTGGCTGAGCCCGGTGGAA
>JBDSZD010000149.1:0-6980 GCA_039925325.1 Sphingomicrobium sp. | reverse complement strand
CGTCCTGTTCTCTACGATTATGCTCGCTCCTCCGCAGCCTATCGGGTGCGAATCGCGCTCAACCTCAAGGGCGTGGACTTTGAAAGCCGCGCGATCAGCCTGGTCGACGGGGAGCAGAAGGCGGCCGCCTATCGCGCGCTCAACCCGCAAGGTTTTGTCCCGGCGCTGGCGATCGACGGACAGCTGCTGACGCAGAGCCTCGCGATCATGGATTATCTCGACGCGCGCTTCCCCGAGCCGCCGTTCGTGCCGGACGATGCGGGCGACCGCGCGCATGTCCTGGCGATGGCGCTGCTGATCGCGTGCGACATCCACCCGCTCAACAATTTGCGGGTACTGAAATATCTCGGCGGCGAGCTCGGTATCGACGAGCCGGAGCGCAATCGCTGGTACGCCCACTGGATCGCGGAGGGGCTGCCCGCGCTGGAGGCGCTCGCGGCACCGCGCGCTGGCGATTTCCTGTTCGGGGACAGCCCGACGATGGCGGACGTTCTGCTGGTGCCGCAACTGTTCAACGCGCGCCGCTTCGACGTGCCGCTGGACGGCTGCCGGACGCTGCTGCGCGCTGACGCCAATGCGAACACACTTGACGCCTTCGCCCGCGCGCATCCGGACCGTCAGATTCCATGAACCGGGTGGACGGGGTCAATCGCGGGCTCGCTAGCGCCCAGGCGCTCGACCACCTCGAAATTCCAAGCCTGCAAGGCGAAGTCAGCGACGAGGAATGGGCGCTACGCGTCGATCTCGCGGCCGCTTACCGCCTGGTCGCGCATTTCGGCTGGGACGATCTGATCTTCACCCATCTGTCGGCGCGGGTGCCCGGGCCGGAACATCATTTCCTGCTCAACCCTTATAATCTGATGTTCGAGGAAGTGACCGCGTCGAGCCTGGTCAAGGTCGATGCGAGCGGCGCTCCGGTCCAGCCGACGCCCTTCGCCACCAATCCGGCGGGTTTCGTGATCCATTCGGCGCTGCACATGGCGCGCGAGGATGCGCAGTCGGTGATGCATTTGCACACGCCCGCGGGACAGGCGGTGTCGGCGCATTCGGATGGACTGCTGCCGCTGACGCAGACGGCAATGCTGGTGCTCGGCGACCTTGCGTTCCACGAATATGAGGGCGTTGCGGTCGGGCTGGAGGAGCGCGAGCGGCTGGTCACGAATCTAGGCGGCAAGGGTGCGATGATCTTGCGCAACCATGGGACACTCGCGGTCGGCAAGACAATCGCAGAATGCTTCTTGCGGCTCTATTTCCTCGAACGCGCGTGCGAGGCCCAGATCATGGCGCTGTCGGCCGGCGCAAGCGTCAATCACCCCCCGCAGGGTTCGCCGCAAATCACGGCGCAGCAGGGGCTGGCAGGGCTGGAAATAGCCGCGAACATGCTGGCGTGGCCCGCGCTCAAGCGGAAGGCCTACAGGCTCGATCCGGGGTTTGCGACCTGAGCGGCCGTCCAATAGTCTTGGTAAGAAATTGGTCGGGGAGAGAGGATTCGAACCTCCGGCCCCTGCCTCCCGAAGGCAGTGCTCTACCAGGCTGAGCTACTCCCCGACCGGGACCGGCCACGCTGTTGTCAGAACGGCCGGTGCAGGAGCGCGGGCTTCCTAGCTGCGAGGGCGGAGGAGCGCAAGCTGCCGGCTAGCGGCCGAGCGTTTGCAGCCAATGCGCCGTGCGGACCATTTTCTCACGTGGCGAGCCTTCGCGCGCGGCCGCACTTTCCGCTTGCTCAATCCGGCGCCAGTCGGCGAAGTCGGTCGAAACGACACCCCGGCTTTCCAGCAAAGCGTGGAGGCCTTCGCTCCCGGACTTCCCTCCATCCGCGTCCGCCGGGAAGGCCGCAGCAACCTGTTCCGCGACTTCATATCCGTCGGGACGGTTGGTGCCGATCGTTCCGCTTGGCCCACGCCGCGCCCAGCCGACGCAATAGAGTTGGTCGGTAATGCGCCCGTCCTGATTGAGGAAGCGCCCGCCGCGATCATCATAGGGAACGCCGTCAATCGGCGGCGTCGCATAGCCGATGCAGCTGACGATCAGCGAGGCCGGGACTGCATAGGTTTCGCCGGTACCACGTGCCGCTCCACCCTCGTCCAGCGCCGTGCGCTCGACGATCAGGCGTTGCGCGCGCCCAGCGCCTTCAATCGCCAGCGGTTTGGCGAAGAAGTCGAAGGCGATGCGCTTGGGTTTGTCGGCGGTGAGGGTGGCGAAAGCGCGCAGATGCGTGACGGATTTGCGCTGCCCCGGCTCCAGCGCGTCATCCGCCTCCAGCGGCGGTAAATCGCCTGCTTCGACCGCAGGCGCGGCCTGTTCGAGATGGCCGAGCTCCCCCAATTCCTTGGGAGTCATCGCGATTTGATGCGGCCCGCGACGGCCGAGGATGGTGATGGTGCGGATCGACGAGCGTTCGAGCGCGCCGAGCGCGTGGCCGACGATGTCCGATCCCGCGAACTCTTCGCGCGTTTTCGACAAAATGCGGGCGACATCGAGCGCGACATTGCCGTTGCCGATCACCGCCGCAGCCGCGCCATCCAGCGGAGGGTCGAGATCGGCGAAATCCGGATGGCCGTTGTACCAGCCGACGAAAGCGGCGGATCCGACGACGCCGGGAAGATCTTCTCCGGCAATGCCGAGCTTGCGGTCGTGCGGTGCGCCAGTGGCAAGGACAATCGCGTCGTAGAGCTTCAACAGCTCTGCAATCGAAACATCCGTTCCGACCGTAACATTGCCGATGAACCCAACGGTCTCACCCTCCGCGACCTTGTCGTAGCGCTTCGACACGGCCTTGATCGACTGATGGTCCGGCGCGACGCCGAACCGGATCAGGCCATAGGGGACCGGATAACGGTCGATGATGTCGACCCGAGCGGTCTCACCAAAAGCTTTCTGAAGTGCTTCGGCAGTGTAGAACCCTGCGGGGCCCGACCCGACAATCGCGAAATGGCGCATCCAGCTCTCCCTGCCCCGTTGCACTTGAATGCTAGAGACGCGCGCGGGAAATGGAAGGGTTAGCCCTTGGTGTGATCTTCCAGCAGGATGTCGCTGCCCTTGCTCTGAAGCATCGCCTCGATCGGCTTGGCGAACATCCCGAGCAGGCCTGGAAGCATTATCTGGCAACGCACGATCTTTTCCTCGACCCCGATCTTCGCCTCGACCGACTGGCCCATCGCCGCGATCGTCAGCGTCAGTTCGTCACCGGACCAGCTTTCCTGAGTCTCGGCCGTGCCGCCCGGAATATGATCGCGCAGCTTGTGGATATTGCCGGCGATCCGGCGGCGCGCTTCTTCCCGGCCAAGCTTGTGCGGGAGGTCGACCGAGATAGGCTGGTTCATATTTGCGACAGTGGGCAGCCGTTCAGCGCTTTTCAACCTGCGCGGGTCGATTAAGGGTGAACCATGCACCGCTTCCTCGCCTTCATACTGACCTTCGTAATCCTTGCGCCAGCTTCGGCCCAATACTCGCCGCAGCCGCTTGGCCCGCCCCTGTTGCCCGTATGGAACCCCGCCGCCGACTATGTGACGACTGGGCAGGACGAGCCCGGTTATCGCAACTGGTATTTGGCGACACCGCGCCACGCGATGCAGGTCGCGGCATTCAACCGCTATCTCACGACATACGAAGTTGGCGGCATCGTTCCCACCTGGCAGCTGCTGCGGACCGCGTCGATGTGGCAAAGGTGCGCAGGCCCGCCGTTCGAGATTCCACCGATGATGGAATGGCCCAACGTGGTGCAGACCCTGCGCTATATCCGCGACTATGTGGTGCCCGCGGTCGGGCCGGTCGAACCCGTGTCGGCCTATCGCAATCCTTCGCTGAACGCCTGCGCGGGCGGAGCACCGCAGAGCTCGCACCAGCATTTTCAGGCGGTCGATCTGGTGCCGCTGCGACCGATCAGCCGCGAGCAATTGATGCGAACCGTCTGTACCGCGCACCTCCGCCGCGGTGGCCCGTATCAGGTCGGTCTCGGTTTCTACGCGTTCTTGCGCTTCCACATCGACACGACGCGCTTCCGCAAATGGGGCATGGCCGACGCCGGCGAAGCCTCCCCGTGCAACGTGGCGGTTCCGCGGCCAGCGCCGCCTCCCTCCGAGTCGGTGGTGCTCACAGCGCAGGAACCCGCTCCCCCGCCTGTGGTAGCCCCCAACACACCCCCGCCGGCCAGTGATTCCGCCGTTGGTCAGCCGGACCCGCTCGCTCCTCGATAAAGCGCTTGTCCACCGTTATCGACGACCCCAAGCTGCGGAATTAAAACCGGGGGGATTCATGCATCGATCCATTGCACTGCTGTTGTCCGCCTGCGTCTTTGCCGGGCCCGCACACGCGCAGAGCTTCTCGCCCGAACGCATTCGGTCCGACGTTGCGTTCCTCGCGGACGATTTGCTGGAAGGGCGCGGAACCGGAACTCGCGGATACGATCTGGCGGCGCGCTATGTCGCGAGCCGGTTCGAGGCATTGGGGCTGCAGCCGGGCACCGCTGACGGCTGGTATCAGAACGTGCCGTTCATCACCTTCTCCGCTGATCCGACCAAATCCTCCTCAATTACCTTTGGAGGCAAAAGCTTTGCCAATGCCGACCATGTCCTGGTTGGGCCGAGCATCCTGGGCGAGACGGTGGAAGGCACTGCGGACGCTGTCTTCGTGGGCTATGGCCTGGAGGATAAGCGCTACGGCCTAGACGATTACCGGGGGCTCGACGTCCGCGGGAAGATCGCCGTGTCGATCTATGGCACGCCCGAGGGATTACCGAGCGACGTCGCCGCGACATTGTCCGAAAAGAAACCCGATCTGGCCGCCGCCAAGGGCGCGATCGGAACGATCGTCATCCTCACGCCCGGCCTGTTGAAGCGCTTCCCGTGGGGCAAAATATTGGAGAATAGCGCGCTTCCCAGAATGCGTTGGGCGCACCCGGATGGACGGCCCGACCTCCCCAACCCGACCCTTCGGCTTGGCGCTTCGCTCGACCCGACGGCAGCCGAGCAGTTGTTCGCCAACACGCCATTGGCCGGGGGCAAGCTCGCGGCCTTGCTGGCCGATCCGAAGGCAAGGCCGAAAGGCTTCGCGATCCCGGGCAAGGTGCGGATCGAGCGCTTCAGCAAGATCGATAAGGTTCGCAGCCCGAATGTCATCGGTATGCTGCCGGGCAGCGATCCGACGCTTGCCAACGAAGTCGTCCTGCTGTCCGCCCACCTCGACCATCTTGGCATCGTCACGGGCAAGAACGGCGACACGATCGCCAACGGCGCGATGGACAATGCATCCGGCGTGGCAACCATGATGGAGGTAGCGCGCGCGTTTGTTGAAAGCGGCCAACGACCAAAACGGTCGGTGATGTTCGTCGCTTTGACCGGCGAGGAGAAAGGGCTGTTCGGGTCCGAATATCTTGCCACCTACCCCAGCCTTCCGGGAAAAAGGGTGGTCGCGAACGTCAACCTCGACATGCCGATCCTGACCTATGACTTCACCGACGTGATTGCCTTCGGGGCCGAGCATTCGACGGTCGGCGAGGCGGTCGCCCGCGCTGCGGCGGCTGAACGAATCACGCTTTCGCCCGACCCGGAACCGGAAGAGCAATTCTTCGTACGGTCGGATCACTATAGCTTCGTCAAGAAAGGCGTGCCCGCTCTGTCCCTCGATACGGGCCAAGCCAATGGCGGGAAGGAAGCTGGCGAGGCGTTCCGCAGGGCGCGCTATCACGACGTAAGCGACGACATGACGCAAAAGATCAATTGGCAGGCGGGCGCCAAATTCGCGCGCCTGAATTATCTCGTCGCGCGGGATCTCGCGGACGCGGCGCAAGCGCCACGCTGGTACGCCGGAGACTTCTTCGGCGACCAGTTCGCCAAAGGTCAGCCAAAAGCGCCCAAGCCCTGATCACCCCCTCGCCACTTGTGTTGCAGCGGGCCAAACCACATGTCCTCACCAACCAAGGGGTGAGGACATGGATCTGGAGAAGCTGACCGACCGCGCCAAGGGCTTCCTGCAGGCGGCGCAGACGATTGCGGTGCGCGAACATCATCAGCGCATCGCGCCCGCGCATCTGCTGAAAGCATTGCTCGATGACGAGCAGGGGATGGCGGCGGGGCTGATCGCCGCGGCAGGCGGCGACGCCAAAATGGCTCAGCGGGAAGCAGATGGGTTGGTCGCGAAGGTGCCGTCGGTAACCGGCAGCGGCGCGACCTCGGCCCCGGGCCTCGACGGCGACACGATGCGGATCCTCGACCAGGCCGAGCAGGTCGCGAAGAAAGCCGACGATTCTTACGTCACGGTCGAGCGCATCCTGCTCGCCATGGCGCTTGCGAAGACCAGCGATGTCGGCGGCGCATTGGCGAAGTCGGGCGTGAGCGCGCAGTCGCTCAACGCCGCGATCGAAAAGCTGCGCGGCGGCCGCACGGCGGATACTCAAGGCGCCGAGGACCGTTACGATGCGCTCAAGAAGTTTGCGCGCGACCTCACCGCTGCTGCGCGCGAGGGCAAGCTCGATCCGGTCATTGGCCGCGACGAAGAAATCCGCCGCACGATCCAGGTGCTTGCGCGCCGCACCAAGAATAATCCGGTGCTGATCGGTGAGCCGGGTGTTGGCAAAACCGCCATCGCCGAAGGGCTGGCGCTGCGGATTATCAACGGCGATGTGCCCGACGGGATCAAGGATCGCCGGCTGCTGTCGCTCGACATGGGATCGCTGATCGCCGGTGCCAAATATCGCGGCGAGTTCGAGGAGCGGCTGAAGGGCGTGCTCGACGAAGTGAAGCAGGCCGCGGGCGAAATCATCCTGTTCATCGACGAGATGCACACGCTTGTCGGCGCGGGAAAAAGCGAGGGCGCGATGGACGCGTCGAACCTGCTTAAGCCGGCGCTGGCGCGCGGCGAGCTGCACTGCATCGGCGCGACCACGCTCGACGAATATCGCAAGCATGTCGAGAAGGACGCGGCGCTCGAACGGCGCTTCCAGCCGGTGTTCATCGGCGAGCCGACGGTGCCCGACACGATCT
>JBDSZD010000148.1:0-1953 GCA_039925325.1 Sphingomicrobium sp. | reverse complement strand
GAAAGCGAGCGACCACGCGCCGACGTGGATCGAACTCGCGGTCTGACTAGACGATCGCTTTCTCAAATATCCGATAGCGGTGGTTGATCGTCGCGCCGGGGAGCTGGGCGATCGACAGCATTCCCTTGTTGTCCTCCAGAATCCAGCCGAACTCGCCAATGCCGGCGCCGTAATTGCCGACTGCGGCGCGGCGGGTATTTTCGATCAGCATGAACGCGATCTGCGTCGCCAGCCGCGACCCGTGGAGCCTTTTTGCGACCCCCATCAACGGCACGCGCACGCGTTTGACTTGCGGCTTGCGCAGCCGCCACAGCAGCTTGGCCCAGCCGAACGGGAACAGCCGGCCGTCGAGGTCGGCGATGAATTCGTTGATGTCGGGCAGGGTCATCATGAAGGCCACGGGTTCGTCGTCGAGTTCGGCGATCAGCACCAAATCCTCATAGATAATCGGTTTGAATTTTTTGCCGGCATAAGCGATTTCGGCGGCGGTCAGCGGAACGAAGCCCCAATTGTCCGACCAGGCGTCGTTGAGCAGATTGAGGATGATCGCCGCGTCGCGCTGGAATTGCGACAGGTCGACCTTGCGGATGCGGAGGCGCAAATTGCGCTCGCCGGCCGCGACGACGCGGTTGATCAGCGGGTCGTCGAGTTCGCGGATCTGCACCTCATAAGTCAGCAAATCCTTCGCCTTGCTGTGACCGGCGGCCTCGATCCATTCCCGATAGTGCGGGCGGTGGTGCCCCATCATGACGGTCGGAGCTTGCGCGTGGCCTTCGATCTCCAGCCCCGGCTCATCCCAGATCGACAGGCTGATCGGCCCCAGCGCGCGGGTCATGCCCTCAGCGCGCAGCCACTCTTCAGCGGTCACGATCAGCGCCGCTGCGGCCTCGGCGTCGAGCGCTTCGAACATGCCCCATTGCCCGGTGCCCGCACCCATGTGATCGAGCACAAGCTCATCGATCTGCGCGCTGATCCGGCCCACGACCTTGCCGTCCCGCTCCGCCAGCCACAGCTGCGCCCGGGCATGGCCGAACCAGGGATTCTTGGCCCCGATCAGCTCGTGCACTTCGGCCTTGAGTGGCGGCACCCACGCCGGATCGTCCCGGTAAACCGCCCACGCGAGATCGACGAACGCCGTGCGGTCGCTACGACTGACGACTGGCCGAACCGAAAGCCCCTCCGCCAAATAATCTAGCCTTGACGCTTGCGCGGATGTCCGGTTGCGACGCCGCCCGACAATTCAGCGACCCAGGGATAAAGCTTCGCCACCTCCGGCGTGTAGCCAAGGTTGAACACCGTCGGACTTTTCGCCGGCCGCTCGGGGCGGTCGTAGAATGTGCCCAATACCTTGTCCCAGAAGTAATTGGTGATCCCGAAATTGCCGCTCTCGTCGTGGAAATGGTGGGCCATGTGGCGCTTTTTCATTTCCACGATCAGCTTCATCCTGGGCTTGTAGGCGAGATGCTGGATGCAGTGGACGAATTCATAGATGCAGGTGGTGGCCAGCCCGGCGCCGAACGCCGCCGCCGCTCCGCCGATACCACCGATCGCATAGCCGACCGGAATCGCGATCACGGCGATCGTCGGCAGCGTCGTGTGGAGTGCACCGAACAGCACTTCCAGACGGTTCGGGTCCTGATGGTGATCGTAATGGATGCGCTTCCAGGTCGATGCCAGGAACGGCACCTTGAACATCCAGTTGGAATGCAACACCCAACGATGCAGCGCGTACCAGACCGCGGGATAAGCAAGCACGATCAGCGCGGCGGCCGCGAGTGTCTGGGGGGCGCTGGCCGGATAGCGATACCAGACCACCACCGACACCGCAGTCAGCACCAGATAAGTGATGATCGCGGGATACTGAAAGAAAGCGATCCACAGGTCGCGCAGCGTCATTCGGTCGAGATAATGCGACCGCTTCCAGATGCCCGCCTTGATCGCCTCGTGCTTCAC
>JBDSZD010000147.1:0-6531 GCA_039925325.1 Sphingomicrobium sp. | reverse complement strand
GAAACCTCGACCGGGCGGGCTCCGTCGGCAATGTCGAGGACGATGAAGCCGTGGATAGCGGGGACGCTCTGCACCATATAATGCCCGACGATGGTCGGCACGCCGCACCAGCTTCCCGGGTACTGGTAAACCAGCTTGGCCTTCGGCGCAGGACCTTCCATGCCGGTCACCCGCTGCACTCCGCATGACAGGGTGTGGACATAGGCCGCTCCATCGGGGCCGATCCGCGGCTCCTCGGGAGAAATATGCCCATTGAGCCGGGGACCGGGGTCCAGCCTGTGTGTCCCGAGCAGTTTGAGGTCCGACAGGCGGAACAATTGGTAGGTGTTGCTGGTCAGCAGGAAGTCGTCGCCCATCGGCGAGTTGGTGACGATCACGCGGTCGATCTTCGGCATAACAGCCAGCCCGTATGGCAGCAGCCCCTCATCCGCGAACGCCGCGTCAGCGTTGCTCGCCGACCGCACCATCTTGCCGGTATCGTCGATCTCCACCAGCCCGCCGGTCTTCCCGCCCATGACCATGTGGCCGCCGTGATCGGGATATTGGAAGGTCGCCAGCACGTTGCCATTGGGCAGGCGAACGAAGCTGTGCGGCATGCTGTATCCGCCGAGGCTGGTGAATGCGCCGGCCTGCCGAGGCTGACGCGGATTGCGCAGATCCATGATCAAGGTGCGATTGGCGTCATGATCATTTGCAAACAGCATTCCGCTGACCGGCATTTCATATTCGGTATGGTGGGCTTTCGAGCTTTTCTGGTCAGTGCCGACGCTCGTCACTAACTTGCCGTAAGTCAGAGAAGCCGGATCGGCGTCCACTACCACCAGGAAGTCGTTGGCAGTCTTCGTAGCGTCTCCAACCCACACGAACAGGTATCGATCAGATGCTTTAGCAGGTTGGGACTGTGCAACCGCACCCCATGTCAGCGATGCCAGGACAAATAGTTGCAAACCACGAAACATGGCTATTCCCCCTATCGTCGCAGAGAAAAGGTTACGACCAGTCATAGGCGTCACATCGACGCTACCATAGTGCCACTCAACGCTAATGTCCGCAATGGACGGTGGGTTCAACGGGTGGTTGCAACACTCTGTGCGAAACATTTCAGCCGGTGTTTGATCGGTCAATGTTTGCGCCCGCCGGCTTCGTCTTCAGGCGTTAGCGCCAAGAACCTTCAAATGAGCGAGGTGCTTGCGGATCGCAGACGGCATGCTGCCGAGGTCGTGGCAGCGAAGGCCGTTGCGTTGCGCGACCTTCCGGACGATCGGGCGCAGCGCGGGATAGTGAGAGTGCGCGACATTTGGGAACAGATGGTGCTCGACCTGATGGTTCAAGCCGCCCGTGAACCAGTTGACGATCGGCGAGGTGGTCGCGAAATCCGCAGTGGTGCGGATTTGGTGAATGGCCCAATCGTCACCTTCACGGACCCCGCCGAATTCCATCTCGGCCGTAAAGTGCGCAAGTTGAAAGACCGCCGCCAGAGTCCAGCTGAGAACAAAATGGAACAGGACGAACGCAACGGCGGCCCACGCAAAGGGCAGGACGAGGAACGGTGGTAGGACAATGAGCAGCAGGTAGAGGCCCTTGCACACAATCAGTTCGGTCCGCTCCTGGCGGCTCAAACTGCTCTCGTGCCACGCGTTGAGACGCCCACTCGTCAGACAGTGGAAGTCTTTTAGAAATATCCACTCGAGGGAGTTCAAGCCGTAGTAAAACAGCGCTTTAACCTCTTGCCGGCGGTGCCGGGGGTCCCAAGAACTTTCGGGTGAAAGCCGCAGAAAACCCCGTGTCTCTATATCGTCGTCCCATTCGACCACGTTCGGCTGGCGGTGGTGAAGACCTTGATGCTTATGCACCCAGAATTGGCGAGACGGCCCGAGCAGCACTGAACATAATTGGGCGGCCCGGAGGTTTGCGGCCGGACTTCGGAATAAAGTTCTGTGGTTGGCATCGTGAAAGATGCAGAAACCGATCCCCGCAGCAGCAAGACCGTAGGACAGCGTCAGCAGTAGGGCCGCAAAGAAGGTCGGTGCGACCAGCAGCGCGCCATAGGAAATACCAAACCAAGCGATGATCACCGCTGCCTTCCGCAGCACGCGGGGATCGCCGGTTCTTGGCCGGCCGGCACGGGCCTCGGCGGCGAGATGATGGTTGGCGGCCGCCCGCAAGTCTTGCCAAAACGCAGACCTGGAGCTGAAAACCGGCATCTGGCTCATCGGTTCGGTTGCCATGCTCTTCCAATCTCCGATGCGCCCTGCGGTACCCTCGACTTTTAAATGGGCGACCGCTTCGGATAATCGAGACCGTCGAGACCTCAAGGCCCCACTACTGTCTACCATTGTGCGCCACTGGAATTAAGTCGACAAAACACCTTTGATCGGGGCCAATTGCCGAACTAACACAATTGCTTATTGGTTAACAGCAGCACAGGCGGTCGGCCATCATGATCCCGACGAGGCTGATTGGGAAGCCGAACACTCGCTAAGCCGATTGTGCTCCACTGAACAGGCGGAACGGACATGAGCTTGACACTCTGTTTGCCCCCGCCCACCATCGTCACTCGCCTCCGCTTTCGTTGGGGAAGAAGAGCCACCCAGAGGAGTCGATCATGACGGAACCTGCCTCTCCGCCTGTCGTCCTGGTTGTCGAGGACGACATGGTCTTGCGGATGCGTGCGGTCGATGTTGTTGAAGACGCCGGGTTCGTGCCAATTGAAGCCGTGAGCGCGGATGAAGCCATTCAAATTCTGGAATCGCGTGACGACATATCTTTGTTGTTCACCGATATTCAGATGCCTGGAAGCATGGACGGGCTGAAACTTGCCCATGCCGCGCATTCACGCTGGCCCCATATCAAAATCATTTTGGTGTCAGGGCAGGTTGCCGTTTCAGATGGAGACAAGCCGGCCGATAGCCGCTTTTTCCCAAAGCCGTTCGAGCTCCAGCAAATGGTGGTGGAACTCCAGGAGATGATGGGCGCAGGCGCGCTGAAGGTGTTGCCTTCGCTCATTTCCACGGAAGATTCACTGGCGCAGGAGAACAAGCAACTCCGTTACCTCCTTGAGCAGGCGGGAATCGATGCCAAAGCCCTGCTGGTGAAGACGGTGCTCGATACGGAGAAGCAGCAGCTGATCATCGACGAGAACCAGCCATTTCAGGATGCCCTGACCACCGAGAACGACAGTCTGAAATTAGCGCTGGAACAGGCCGGCATCGATGCCAAGGCGCTGCTCGTCCAGTCCGGCATCGACGCGGAAGAACGCGACGTTGCAGACAAGTTGCAACATCTGATCCACGCCGAGCTGCACCACCGGATCAAGAATATGCTCGCCACCGTGGGCGCGATCACCCATCAAAGCCTGCGCACCGCAACCAGCATGGCCCACGCCAGCGCGGCGATCGACGGGCGGTTCGTGGCCCTGGCGCGCGCCCACGACCTCCTCACTCGGGTCAGCTGGGAAAATGCAACGATCGACAGCACCGTCCGCAGTGCGATCGAACCGTTCGACCAGGGCGGCGGCCGCTTCATCATCTCCGGTGAGGACATCGGAATTACCTCGAGCGCGGTGATCGCATTCGCGATGACCCTCAATGAGCTGTGCACCAACACCACCAAGTTTGGAGCTTTGTCAGTGCCTGCGGGCCAGGTTCATATTTCCTGGCGGGTGGATAAGGATCGCCTTGAATTTACGTGGGTTGAGGCAGGTGGACCACATGTAAGCGAGCCGACGCGCAAAAGCTTCGGGACACGGATGATGACTTCGCTCGGCCAACAACTGAACGGCAAGGTGCAGCTCGACTACAAGCCGAGCGGCTTCGTTTATACGCTGGATGTTCCACTCGAGGCGCTCATCAGCAAGTCGAAGGTCCACTAGGATGCAAAGCTTGATTTTCGCCGCAGGACTTACACTTGCGTGCTCCGCATCTGCACAAACGTCCTCGAACAAGGCACTGGCACTGCTTGGTATCGAAGTTGTCGAACCCATGTCCGCAGGTGAGCTGGTTCGGGTGAAGTCTCGTGTAGCCTCCGAGCTCAATCGGTCCGGCTCGACCGCATTCTTCGAGGACATCAGTGATGCCACTGGGGGCAAAGCGCGTCACCGGCCCTCGGGCCTGGTTTGCCCGCTGGGCTTGAAAGGACAACGCATATTGCTCGCATCAACCGGGTCCGCGTCTTGCGAAACCACCAAGGATAGCACGGTCTTCCGCACACGGGTCGAGCTCGCCCCAGAGGGTGCCACGGTTCAGTGGGCTGCGGGCGCAGCACAGGCGAGCGCGCAGCGGGAGCCCGGGTTCAAACCCTATCAGGGTCTGTCGGTTGAAGGGCGTCCAAAGGCTGGTTCTAATCGGCCTGAACATCGGACGTTGCATTATTCAAGCCGCGCCAGCGGTCGCGAGCGCTCGGTGCGCGTCCAGGTGGGCCTGGTTCGAGGCTGGGTCCTGACAGAGCGACGTGAGTCCCGTGAAAAGGCACAGCCGAGTAGCATGGCGGAACTCATCAGCGAGGCAACGTTCGGGCTGCAGATGGGCCCAAATTGAGATCTGGGAGCGGCCGAAAATGGAGCAGGCCGCCTAGCCTCGCCGTACCCGCCTAGAACTTACTGATCTCGTTCCACTTTGCCTTGTCCATCTCCGCCAGGATGACGGCCTTGTCTTTGCGCTCGTCGATCATCTTCAGAATCTTGGCGGCCGGCGAATCCGCCTTTGAGTGCGGGGCAAGGGCGAGCGCACCGAGGGCGGCGCGCGCGGTTTCCATGTCTCCGCCGACAACCGCCGAGCGAACAACACGCGTGCGGACACCGGAATCTTGTGGCACGAGCACGAGTGCTCTCAGCAGGCCGTTCTGGGCGGCAGCGCTGGGTGTCTGTCCGGCGGCGGTAAAGCTGTCGTGGTACAGCACTAGCGGAAGCGCATAGTCGGGGTTCGTCTTGTTGGCGCGGATGAACCATTTGCGCGCATTCGCCCAATCGCCTGCGCGGGCATGGACCCGCCCGCGGTACACCATGGCCATGATGTTGTTCGAATCCTTCGCGAACGCCCGGTCCGCAGCAGCGGCCGACGCGCCGTTGTTCTTGGCATCATATTCGGTTTCCGCCAGGGTGCGTTGAACGAACACATCGTTCTCACAGCCCGCCGCCGCCCGGCGCGCCTCGGCCGCGACTCCGGGAGCCGTCTTATCGGTCACCCCGACGGCCGAGCGCACCCGCACCGGCATAATCTTGGCCTCGCACCCGGTCAGCGTTCGCACGATGGCCTTACCGCCGCTGACCTTTGCGGCTGGGACGACGATGCTCGGGAACTTGCGGGAGCGAAGGTGAACCCGCAAGTCGGTGTCAAGCTTGCCTAGGCTGCCGAAGGCCTTCGTGCCGGCATCAAGGCTCGGCATGCCCTCCGCGATCAGACGTAGGTAGGTGTCGAGTTGCCCCGCCCGCTCCTTGTTAAGCATCAGCATGTGCACCATCGCCCAGCCCCGCGCGTAGAGATGGCCTACGTCGGTATTGCTGAGGCGGCGCTGGTCGGCGGTGAGCAGTTCCTGTGCGCTCATCTGGTTCTGTTCGGCCAGCGCGAAACCGCGGATCAATGGCAGGCCCCCCAGAATAAGGCTGCCGTCCGGACGCGGGTCGATGGTCCCGAAGAACTCGGCGAGACCCTCGTTGATCCAGCGCGGATAGGCCGCTTTCGCGCCGCTGATCAAAATTGCATGGGCATATTCGTGAAACAGGATCTGCTGCGGGCGCATATACTGCCCGATGCCGGCCAATCGCTTCGGAGTGACCGCGAGGGAGCCCTGCGCATCGGGACGATAAAAGCCTCCAACATCACCCCCGCCCGCGCCATATAGCCGCTGCACCGTGGCCATGTCCGGCACGAAGTAGACCGTGACCTTATTCGCACGCTCGGCTGCCGTGTCGGGTGTGTTCGTGACCGTCCGCAACAGCTTGTCGATCCGTTCAAGCTGCTCGGCGAAGATGGCCGCCTCCGATGGCCGGAGATCGCCGTAAACGACGAAATGGTCGCTGGTGGCCTCGACCCATTCGGCGCTCGCTGGTTGCGCAGCGCACAGGACGCCCGAAGCTACGCACCCACTCAACCATCGAAACATGCTAACCCCCCGTAACGGCAGTAACTTTTCGACAGCCTAAATGCGAACGCAAGGATTGCAAGCGCCGGAACAACACCTGCGTCGGCGACGCGTGGTTGCCCTGGCAACGAATGTCAGTTCGAACATTGGCAACATTCGCGCCGCGATCCGGGTGGCCGACTCCGGCACGGCATTTGCACCCACGCGTTACCCCGGCCCGCTCCAAAATGCCGAGATTTTGGACGAGCTGACCGGCGCTTTGGTCGAAATCTGGGACCGGCTGTGCAAGAGGCTGGCGTCCTGGTCGGAACACCAGCGCATTTCATTCCTTAAGACTGCTGCGGGACCGCCGGAAACCTAGCCAGGCCATCAGCAGGATTATAGGAACCAGCGCGGCTTTGACGATCTTTTCATGGGCGCTCAGCCCAAGTGCAGGCAGTATGTAGCCGAGCA
>JBDSZD010000146.1:0-10929 GCA_039925325.1 Sphingomicrobium sp. | reverse complement strand
CATATTGCGCCTGAGTCAGCAATCCGCGCGCAAACAACCAACCCAGAGGCGATTCCGCGAGATTGACGGTCACCGATCGGGAAGCCCTGCCGGGTCCCGCGCCGGGAGACTCGGCATATCCCATGATGCGCTCGCGGAGCATTCGCTGGTCCTGTGGTCTCGACATCTGGCTTCCCGATTCGCAAAGCCCTTGCCACAATGGCGAAACTGTAGGACAGTAAAAAACCATAAAGGTTCATCGCGGAGATGCTTATGATCACTCGAATTCGCGAAGTTCGCCGTTCGCGCGGGATGACTTTGGACGATGTCGCGCAAGCGTGCGATCCGCCCACGACACCGCAGACGATCGGGCGCCTGGAAACGGGCACACGAACGGTTTCGGTCGGATGGCTGAACCGTATCGGTGCGGCATTAGGGGTCGATGCGTCCGATCTGGTCGAGGGGGCAGATTCGGCGGGGCTGGCGGTTGCCGCGATGCTGAGTAACTCCGGCGCAATTGCGCCAAAGCGGTCGGCGGTCGTCGTTCCGCCCAAGGCCGGTGGAGATCAAGTGGCGGTGAAGGTCTCCGCGAGCGTCGGGGATTACCGCGCTGGGGACGAGATTTGGTGCACGAGCCTGCGGCCGGAAGACTTCGCCAAAGCAATGAACCGCGATGTGCTGGTGCCGCGTCCGGCCGGGCGCTTCATCTTTGCTCGCCTCATTGGCCGCGACGGCGGAAAACTGCATTTGCTTCCGCCGGGGGCAGGCAGCCGCCAAACCGTCGTTACCGATCCGCCATGGATCGCAATGGCGGCGAAACTGGTCCGGACCCTTTAGGCGCAGCAATCGTCACTCCGGCATCGCGCTGGAGTTGCTGCTTGCCAGCGGCTCCATCGAATTTTGATGCGCCGGAGCGGATGGTGGGCGCTGACGGGCTCGAACCGCCGACCCTCTCGGTGTAAACGAGATGCTCTACCAACTGAGCTAAGCGCCCGCCATGCGGCACGCGCTGCCCGTTGCCACTTCACGCATCCAATCGCAAGCGCGCTATATGGCCGCGACCTTGCCGACCTCGGCGAAGTAACGCCGCAGTGCGAGGCTCGCCTGAGGTGCCAGTTCGACGAACACACGGCGCCCGTCATGAGGATCAGCACGGCGCAGGAACATCCCTTGTTCCGTCATCGTCTTGAGCCACCGCAAGGCGGTAGTCGCGGGCACCGCAGCAGCGATGCACAAGCTGGAGACGGGGACTCGAAACTGCGCAATTTCCGCCTGCAACAGGTCGAGCAACATGTCCCAGGCGGGATCTGCAAACAGCTCGTCGGAAAAGAAGCGCGAGCGCAAGCGTCGCGCCCGGATGACAGCGCGAACAGCGTCGGCCGAAACTTCCGGGCTCTCGCTTGCCGGCGCTTCGGTGGGACGTTGCGCCGCAGTCGGCCCGGTCGATAAGCGGGCAAGCGTAGAGGCGATGCGGCTAACCTCGTCGCTCAATTGCCGGAGCCGCTCGGCGCTGCGGTCGGCGGCCACATCCATGGTCTTATGCGACCGGCCCATGCCGGCCATGGCAATGGCCAAAGCGGCAGCCCGCGCTGCATCATCCCCGTCGATCACGATTTCGATACGCGGATCGCCTAGCCGGGCGAGCACCGGATCGATCAAATCGGCTGTCGCAGCGACAACGGCACTGCAACGGCCCGACTGCACTTGCTCCGTGACCCGATCCAGCAGCCCGTCCAGGTTCTCCCTCGAATCCTCGCTGACCTCGATCCAGATGGCGCAAGCGGAAATTTGGCGGTCGAAACGCTCAGCCGCATCTTCAATAAGAACGGTGTCGGCGATCCGTAGACCGGATGCCTCAACCGTTCGCGTCGCGCGCGCCAAAGCGGCCGCGTTCGACCCCGCAATCAATATCGGACCCGAACTCGGCTCCGCTGTGGAGGAAGATTCAACTTCAATGATGTACGCGTTCATGGGGCACAACCTTTTTGGCAGTACCGAGCATTCCATGGCTAGCGCGCAATTCGGACTAAAGTCAGACGGTTTCGGCTCCAAAATGGATGAAATGCCAAACATTCGCCCGCTGGCCGGTGCATAATCTCACCGACGCAGCAGCAGGGCGATTCGATGGACGGAATTTTGAGAGAGTCGCCCGGCGTCGAACGGGCGCGCTGGCTTGGGGAACTGGCGCAGGCGATCGATGAAGCCCAGCGCGTCGCCTGGAATCTCGGGCTCAGTGGAAACCACGGCGGCGCAGCACTGGACCTCTATGGCCGTCTCGAAGCGGCGCGCGAAGAGGTCGAGTATCTGCGAGGCGGGGGATGGCGGGCGCAACGATATCAATTTAAGTCAAAATGGATGCAGTTTACGCCGGCAGCGGCGCAGCCTTCGATATGCACGGCCGCTCCGAAGACAACAGTCAATTCGCCTTCAATTGAGATTCCTCGATCCAAGGATCCAGCGCTGGCGCCCGCCATCCGGAAGTCGCCACGAAGGCGCGATTGAGAAAGCCAGCCTTCCCGTAACGCAGCGGGGTTCCGCCAAGTCCATCCACGCATCCCCCGGCCGCAAGCAGGATCGCATGCCCAGCGGCAGTGTCCCATTCCATGGTCGGTGAAAGCCGCGGATAGAAATCGGCCAGCCCCTCCGCGATCAGGCAAAATTTGAGCGATGACCCGATCGAGACTTGCTCGCAATCCCCGACCGCGGCAGCGAGGTAATCGATTGTGGGCCTGTTGAGGTGCGACTTTGAGGCAACCGCAACCAATCGGTCGGGACGAGCGCGCGTGCGGATCTCCTTGCGCGAGCTATGCTCTTCCAACGCCGCATCACCACCGAGAAACCCAAAATGAAGGCGATCGACGGCGGGCGAAAAAACCACTCCGAGCACTGGAACACCTTGGCGGATCAGCCCGATGTTTACGGTGTAATCCTCGCCGCCTCGCGCAAATTCCTTGGTTCCGTCCAGTGGATCGACGAGGAAATATTCGTCGCCGTGCACTGGGATCCGCCCCGCGGCGACCTCTTCTTCCGCGATCACTGGAACTCCGGGTGCCGTGCTGGCAAGCGCTCGCAGGATAATTGCTTCAGCCGCGCGGTCGGCTTCGGTAACCGGACTATTGTCCGCCTTGGACTCGACCGCGAATCCGCCCCGCACAACCTTGAGAATGGCTTCCCCAGCTTCGCGGGCGGCAAGCTTCAGCGGGTCGAGCAGATCCGCAAGCTCCTGGCTCACCTCGGGGCCATTCTTATGCCGCCGTCGAGGCGCACGGACGCCGCGTTCATATAGCTGGCCTCGATCAGGAAGCACGCCAGTTCCGCATATTCATGCGGGTCGCCAAGTCTTTTCGGAAACGGAACTTGCGCTCCCAGTGCTTCCTGCACCTGCTCCGGCATTCCCGCCACCATCGGCGTCTTGAACACGCCGGGCAGGATGGTGTTCACGCGAATGCCGTCGTTCATCAGATCGCGCGCAATCGGTAGCGTCATCGCGAGAACCCCGCCCTTCGAAGCCGCATAGGCCGCTTGCCCGATCTGACCGTCCTCCGCCGCGACCGACGCGGTATTGACGATGCAGCCGCGCTCGCCGTCCTCAAGCGGTTCGAGCGACAGCATTCCGACCGCGGATTCGCGGATGCAGCGAAAGGTCCCGATCAGGTTGATGGCGATCGCCTGTTCGAACTGATCCATCGGGAAGGAACGTATCGCGCCGGTTTTTTTGTCCCACCCGGCGGTCTTCGCGGCATTGACGATCCCCGCGCAGTTAACGAGCACTCGCTCCTGCCCGATTGCTTCGCGCGCCTTCGCAAATGCTGCTGCGACCTTCTCATCGTCCGTGACGTCGACTGCGCAAAAGACCCCGCCGATTTCGGCAGCGACCGCTTCGCCTTTGGCCGGATCGCGATCCAGAATTGCGACTTTCGCGCCTCGCTTCGCAAGCTCCCGGGCAGTCGCTTCTCCAAGGCCAGACGCGGCGCCGGTTACGATCACGGCATTGCCTTCGATTTTCATCAACGCTCCTTTCGTACCCTGGACTGTGCTTCGGCGGCCTATGCAACGGAACGACCCGGCGTCCAAGGGAACTTCCCTGTTGCAACTGATTCGTTCGGACTCCACATGGTGTCCGAAGCAACACTCGGGATCGATTGCCGTCCCTAAGGGCTTGTAAGGTTCTGGTTCAGGTTCAGCTGCTTAAGAAGGGCACTATGACAACGCGACGCCTTGCACTCTCGCTTTTCGCTGCTTCCATGCTTGCCCCTACTTCGGCGGGGGCTCAGCTCAGTAGTTCACCTTCGAACGCCGGAACGTCGGTGCTCGGCTCCCAGGTATCGGTTGGCGCATTCTACAATAGCTACAGCGTACCACCGATGTGGTTCCGCGGAGGCATCGCCAGCCCTGCGATCGGGGATTTGGCGCGGATCCTTCGCCGCGCGCCGTTCGACGGTTTTTCCGCTGGCCCCCAGCTCGCCACGCAGGTTGAAGCTGCCAGACTGACTGCAGCGTCGGGTCGACCCACCGATATCTCGGCAGCAGAACGCGCTGTGTCCGGCGCCTGGGTTGCATATGCGACGTGGATGAAACGGCAAACGCCCGGAATGATCTACGCCTATCCGGTACTCGCCCCGCAGGGCGGCCGGACGGACTTGATTCTGCTTAGTGCTGCCTCCGCGCCTTCGCTTCAGGCGCATCTCAACAGCGTAGCCAACGTCAATCCATTCTATGCCCAACTGCGCGAAGCTGCATGGGCGGAGGCACAAGTCAGCGGCAACATGACCCCTGACCCGCGGCTGCTCGCAAACCTTGATCGGGCGCGCTCTCTTCCTGCCGGGGGTCGTTTTGTTTTTGTCAATTCGGCTACCCAAAGGCTGACCATGTACGATAACGGCCAGCCGGTGGATTCGATGAAAGTCGTGGTCGGCAACAAGGCCAAGTTCGGACTTCCAACTCCGCTGATCGCCAGCGTCATCCATTACATGACGTTCAATCCGTACTGGAACGTCCCGCATCATCTTGTACGCAAGATGGTCGCCAATCCGGCGTTTCTCAAAGACCCGGCAAAGTATTTGAAGTCCAAGAAATATGAGATCATGTCGGACTGGACCGAAACGGCGACCGTGCTGTCACCGGACACGGTCGATTGGAAGGCGGTTCTCGCGGGCGAGAAGCAGGTTCGCGTCCGGCAACTTCCAGGTCCCCTCAACTCGATGGGACAGATGAAATTTCCTTTCCCCAGCGGTCAGGACATCTACCTCCATGACACGCCGACACGCGAATATTTTGCGCTGGAGAATCGCGCGCTGAGCAACGGCTGCGTGCGACTTGAAGCCGCGCCGCGGCTTGCGCGCTGGCTTCTTGGTGGGGACGCCGTGCCGCCCTCCAAGGATCCGGAAATTCGAGTGAAATTGCCGCAGGGCGTGCCGGTCTATCTGACCTATTTAACGGCCCAACCGACGACCGCGGGCGTCGCCTACCTTCCCGACATTTATGGGTGGGACGTTCCCGGCGCTCAAATGGCAGCCGTCACTGGGCCAATTTCCGCCTCACGGTAAAGACGGACGCTCGGTTCCGCATTTAGAAGCGGCTGCGGGCATCTTGGAACCAATAAAAAAAGCGGGACGATTGCTCGTCCCGCTTTTCTTTTACTCAGGTCAGATCCCTGACCGTTCGCCTTAGCCGCGCTCGGGCTCGGGCGGCGGCGGAGGAGGAGGAGGCGGCGGCACTGGGCACGCATCGGTCGCAAGAATCACCGATCCATCCGGGCACGTCTGCGTCGCCGGAGGCGGCGGAGGCGGCGGGGGTGGAGGCGGCGGGGGTGGAGGTGGAGGCGGCGGCGGCGCGTAGAAGTTGTAGATCAGGCTCGCGAGGAGACTGTAGGTCCGCACCTTGCCGTTAAGCGCAAATGGGATCGGAGTTGAAACTGATTGATCACCGAACTTGAGGTCTCCGGTCCTGAAGTAACGTCCTTTGAGACCAAGTTCCAGGTTCGGGCTCAGCTTTTTCGAAACGCCGCCAATTACTTGCCATGCGCGAGCACTGTCCCGGCCTGAGAAGAAGACGTTGGATCCGTCGACGAAAGCGCTGTGCTTCACTCGCGCAAGACCTACACCGATACCCGCGTATCCACGCCAGTCGTCGTCGCTGAAATCAAGGAGACCGTTCGCCATGGCCGAGATAATGCGAACACGACCGCTGGCGTCCACAAAGTCAGAATTTAGAACGTTTCCGATTGGAACAACTCTCGTCGCCGGAGCGAAACGGATTTCGTCCACGCCAAACCGCTTGTATCCCATCTCCGCTTCAACGCGGAACATGCCGAGATCATAGCCACCGATGATATCGGCATCGAAGCCTGGCTTATAGTCGACGGTCACCCCGTCATTCACGTCAACTCGATTGTCCTCGTAGTTGAAATTCGTGTCTTGAGCGACCAGCAGACCACCTTCGACGCCTGCGTACCAGCCGCTGTCTTGAGCGATTGCCGGTGCCGCGAAGGCAGTGGATGCGAGTGCCATCGCGATGGCTAGCTTCCGCATTGAGATTCCCCTTTTAAATGCGTTCGAACGATTGAACTGGGGAACACTCTATTGTGCGCCAAGTTCAGGCGCAAGTTGACTATCTCGTCCGCTGTTGCACAAAATCCTCACAAGGGGCGAAAGCAGAGAATCGACTGGTCAGGTGGCGATCAACCCGTGTTGCCGCAATGTCATCAGGATTTGCGAAACGGAATCGCGGCAAGGAGCGTCCACGACGGTCCCGCCGACTGGAGTTGCAATCGCGTTGGCGCGCGACCCCACGACCTGCTGCCCCGCTACGACCAACTTGGTCCCCGTCAGCGTTCCCAAATCCCAGCTGCCGAGTCGGTAAACGGCGAAGGTCCCGGTCGAGCGAACCAGCGCGGTCAGACCCTCGACCGCCGCTAAAAAACGCCAACCGCCGACGGTGTAGCAAGCGACTGCGCCAACGCGGCCCGTCCAAGCGCCGGTCGGCGAGGCCGCGACGATGTAGCAGCTGCCAACAGTCGGCACCGCAGGCGGCGTCGCCCGCGGAGGCTCCTCGACACATGCGGCGATCGCGATATCCAAAGCGTGCAAAGCTTCGTTGTGGGTGATCTCCTTTTGCGACTGCCCGGCAATCCTTCACTGTTCCTAAGTTGTACCGAGTGAGCGTAACGATGTCAACAGAAAAGTGCCGTATAGGTTCGTTTTATCTTGTGAACGGGCGATTGGCAACGAGAATTGCATCTCCGACCGCATCCCGTGTGTTACAACTCGCGTCAGGACAAGAAAGGATCGGTCAGTGAGTGTCGCCTTCCGCCGCGAGAGCGACGAGGAACATAAGGAGCCACGGTTCGAGCTTCCGCTCCCGCCCGGCCCGAACGTCGTCACCCAGCGCGGCCATGACCTCATCCAGGCCCGCACCGAGGAACTCGAGGCGCTGGTCGGGTCCGAACCGAATGACGAGAAGCGCGTCGAGCTTCAGCGCGACCTGCGCTATTGGCGCGCCCGTCTCGCCACCGCGCAGATCGCTCCTCTCCCCTCCGGCACCAGCGTCGCCATCGGCACCAAGGTGACGATCGAGCAGGCCGGCCGCACCCGCACCCTCACGATCGTCGGCCATGACGAAGCCGATCCGGCCAGCGGCCTCCTCGCCTTCGCCTCACCGCTGGGCCACGCCTTGCTCGGCGCCGAACCCGGCGATGACGTCGATCCGCCGGGAAACGCGGGCCCGCTGACCATCCTCTCGGTCGAAATCGCCTCGTTTGGCTAATACCGGGCAAGCGACTTCCCGGCCTTGTCTGAGCCCTAAGGGCCCCGATTCTCTTGTCGGCACTCGTTTCCGCTTCACCGTGGCGTGATGTATGCTCTGCGCCTCAGGAGGTGACCATGTCCCCATTGCGCCTTATGTTCGCGGCCGCGGCATCGCTCGCGGCTACTGCCGCCGCCGCGCAGACGCCGGTCCAGCACGTCGAACTGCGCAGCTATGCTTACGGCCCCAAAGCAATCCGGCTTGCCGCTGGCAAACCCGTCACTCTGCATTTCATGAACCGGGCGGGAAAGGCGCATGATTTTACGGCACCGCGCTTTTTCGCTGCCGCGCGCATCTTGTCCGGAAGCGCGCCTCGGGGTCAGATCGAACTTGCCGCTGGCCAGACCGCCGCGATCACGCTCGTTCCGTCCGCCGGCACCTTCAAGGTCCACTGCGGCCACCCTTTTCACAAGCAATTGGGAATGTCGGCCGTGATCGAGGTGCGCTAGAGTCTGTTTCAGATTGGTTGAAGCGGCGCCGGCCCTCACCCTCACCCGGCCAACCCATAGAATACACTTACTGGGTTGGCCGGGTGGGGGTGAGGGCCGGTTCCGTCTTACTGAAACAGACTCTAGCGGCGCGCGATCAACCGCTCGACCGCGAGCCGGTGCGCCTCCTCGGTCCCGGAGATCCGTTCAAGCGCTGACCGCAGCCCGATCAATTCCGCCTCCGACAAATGCTCGATGCCGATGAACTCGTTGCGCGCATGGCCGACGGCGCGGATCAGTTCGTCCAACTTGGCCTGAATCGCCGACGCATCGCGGTTCTGCGCATTCTGGATCAGGAACACCATCAGGAAGGTGACGATCGTCGTGCCGGTGTTAATCACCAGCTGCCAGGTGTCGGACCAACCGAACACGGGTCCCGTCAGCGCCCAGATAATGATGATCGACAGCGCGCCGACGAATGCCCACGGTCGCCCGGTCCAGGCGGCAACCTTGACCGCGAGATGTTCGAAGAAACTGTTCATGGATGCTCCCAGCTGCGCTCAACTAATTGCGGCGATAGACCGGTAACGACCATCCGCGCGCGATTGCCGCCCCTCGCAAGGCGAACCCGCTTGTGGCGGCGATTGCGCCGGCCACCATCTCGGGTACTCCGCCGACCGTCAGCAACACCATCAGCCCAGCGGCCAGCGCCGCGGCAGTGACATAAAGCTCGGGCCGCAGGAGGATCGATGGTTCGCCTGCGAGCACGTCGCGGATGATTCCGCCAGCACAAGCGGTCAGCACGCCCATTCCGAACGCGGGCAATGGCGCCGCCTCGAACGCCAGTCCTTTGGCCGCGCCATAGGTCGCATAAACGGCGAGGCCGACCGCGTCGAACCACGCCAGCTTTGGTGTCCCCAGCCATTTGCGCGGCGTGAACCACACAAGCATGGCCGCGCACAGGCAAATGACCAAGGTGCCATTCTCGTGCATCCAGAAGATCGGAGCGCCAATCAGCAGGTCGCGAACCGTTCCGCCGCCAACGCCGGTGATCACTGCAAAAAAGAAGAAGGTTACCAGGGTCAGCCTCTTCTCTGCCGCCAGCATCGCCCCCGAAATCGCAAATACCGCGATCCCGACATAATCGAGCACTTCAAGCGCGGGCAGCAACGAGGCCAGTGGCGGTGTCATGCGCGCGTCTTAGCGCATCTGTGATTGCCCGTCAGGGACTCCGAACCGATACGCATCCATCCGCAGCACGCCATGTTCAACGCTCGAATGGATGCGCTTGGCCTGCGCCGCGCTTGCGGCAGCGCCGAGCGCGACGAACAAGGGAAGCAGATGCTCTTCGGTCGGATGATTGCGCGCGGCAAAGGGGGCCAGCCGACGATAATTGAGAAGGTCGTCGATCCGCTCGCCCGCGATTGCTTCATCCATCCATTGGGCAAATTCGGACACCCAGTCTGGCTCGTCCCTGCCCAGCCGCCAACTCGACAGATCGTGAGTGAAGCTCCCGCTGCCGAGGATCAGAACACCTTCATCCGCTAACGGGCGGAGCGCTTTCCCGATGCGTAAATGATGCTCGGGTCCAAGCTGCGTCTGCACCGACAATTCAATCACTGGCACATCCGCGTCGGGCCAGCCGAGGATCAACGGAACCCATGCGCCGTGGTCGAGGCCGCGGCGCTCATCGACCATCACTGGAAAGCGGGCTTCAGTCAGTAATTCGGCTACGCGGGCTGCAAGTGTGGGCGCGCCCGGCGCCGGGTAACGCAGCGCGGACAATTCGGCCGGAAAGCCACGGAAGTCGTATATGGTCTCGTTGGTTGTCACAGAATTGACTGTCGGGACTTCGGTCTCCCAGTGCGCCGACCCGACGAGGATTGCCCGGGGCCTCGGCAATTCGCGCCCCAGCTGCCGGAGGAAATGCGCCGCCGGCCCCTGCTCCAGCGCCAGCATCGGCGATCCGTGAGACACGAACAAAGGATCGAATTTCATGGACTGAAAGTCGGGCCTCCGCCGATCGATTCAAGGCACAATATTGTGACCGCACCGATGTAATCGGGGGGCGACCGCGGCCCCCGACCGGTCACGAGGCGCGGCGCAAAAACGCGCAGGGCGCAGGGCACAGGGCACAAACACGCAGGGCGAAACCCCCACAACCCCCAAAACGAGAAATGGGGGCCGGCATTGCTGCCAGCCCCCACTGCGCCGAGCGAAGGATCTGCCGGTGTTCGTTTGACCTGGAATTCCAGCCGAAGCTTTCCTTCCCGACAATCGATCCTGGCTCACCAGCTCAGGCGTCGCTTCCCATCTGACCGCTCCCTCCTAAAAGGGACCTGTCTCTCTACTCAAGTGCGCCAGTCCGAAGACTTCGCTTCCCTTTCAAGCGACTGGCCTGATCCCGAAGATCTAAGCCATCCGATGTTCCGCGCCCCTTCTTGGGATGATCCTCTCACGCTGGCCTGACCTCCCGAAGGAAGCCCGCCTTGCGCGAGTGGAAGATCATCTCTTCCGGCGCCTCTTCCGGCTGAATTCGGATCGAGCCGAAGCTCTTTCCTTGCTCTGCCGGTGGAGATCGGTCCTTTGGTTCCTGCCGCTCCATCTTGCCCTTGCGGGCCTTCCGGCGAGGCTGGGACCTCCGTCCCGATCACCCATCCCTTATGAACCTCGCTCCGAGTCGCTCCAAGCGGAATCTTTGGCTTTGGCCTGTGGATAA